>JACNJG010000136.1:4576-6884 GCA_014382685.1 Candidatus Cloacimonadota bacterium | reverse complement strand
TTTAAAGAGCAATATTTTAATTTTACATTTTACATTTTACATTATTCATTTCTTATTTGAATCATCATCCATCCCATGGGTTCATTATCTATGAGATTTCTGGATTTAGGCGAGAAGTGAAGCTGCTGAAAGGTCATATAATTCTTTCCGCTTCCTTTGCCGATTTTGAGTACGATTGAATCTGCATCTCTATCCACGAGCGCTTCATTTATTGCAGTGTATTCTTTCTGGAAATTCATACTTTCATAATAACTCTTATCTTCCTTAAATGAATTCAAATAAAATTCATTAATGCTCGTCTTGAGTATGTCAAAGTCAGTCTTCGTTCTTTTCCAGAACCGCTCATCAATATCTATTTCCGCTTGTAGTGAAGATGATCTCCAATAATCCAGCACTTCATGATAGGAAGGTATTTTTGATGCAGGTCTTCTAGTACCTCTATCATCCGGTAATGCGGTACTCAATACTTTCTTTACATTTAGATATTCATTGGAAAAGGAAATGTCCGGAACTTTGAGATATTTGAAAGGGTCTTCATTCATGTCATATCTTCCATCTCTATTCTTTGCATTAAGAAGTTCCATTTCTATGTTTCTATTTCGCAGAATTCGATCTTTATCTCCTCCATTCTTTAGATATCTATCAAGAAGGTAAGAAAGTAACGCAGTTCGTATGCTCCCTTTTAGGGAACTCCCGGGAATATAGGGAATTGACTGCCACTTATTTCGGATGAACTGATAGAGTAGATTTTGGCTTTCCGGCTTGTGTAGTTTTTCTCTATAATAAGTTTCAAATTCATGATCAACTTCATAGGACGCGGTCCAGAGAGATTCATTCTTTTCATCGAAGTGATCGATAAAGAAGTCCGTGATCTTTATCATATCAGAAGTATCAAGCACCTTTTGAAATTCGGTTTCATTTGTTTTCATCAGATGGGAGATCATCTGTGCCTGATTCAGGTAATATACCTTGCCGGTTTTTACTATATATTCAGTAGGATCAAGTTCTTCGCCATTACCAATATGGATATACGTAATCGGTATGAGCGTAAGATGATATTTAGCCATTGGTTCCTCCTTCCCATTTGAAGGGCAGGGAATAACAGTATGTATTCTGAACGATATTTTCATCGTCTGGATGAACATTCTGCATGAGTGTTCCAACTGGTTTTTTCTCACCTATGAATACAGAACCCGGAGCGAACATGAACAAGGGATATTTGAAGGGAGATTTTGTAGATGAGTAGCTGCTTCCCAGCTTGCCGAATTTGGTGAATCCGTTATAGAAGCAATCGGTTGGATCATCGGGCGCGGGTATGGTGTTTGAGAGGACAAGGTAGGCATTGGGATCGTTACATTGAGGTTGATCGTATCCTTCCAAAGTAATCTTAAAATGTCCCTTACCCGTGTTCTTTTTCTTGCCGAATCCACCGCTCTCGATGATTTTGAACAATTCCTCGAGTTCATCTTTGGTAAACTGATCTGTGGAAAGATAGGATTCGAATTGGGCATTTTCTTCATAGAAGGTTGCAGGTTCATCATAGAGACTTGCACCTTCTTTTGATGTGGTTCCGGTTATCCTGTTAATGGAATTATGAGTTATTGAGACAACTTCTTCACGAAAAGGTCTGATCTTTAGTATATCCTGATCTTCAAAGAGTTTATTGATATCATTATTTGTCTCATTCCACACATCATAATAAAGTGCGGGCAAAGAAAAGTTATCATTATTCTTATACCAATAGCTTGCTGAGATCCATCGAGATTTCTTCAGTTTCTTTTTCAGTAAAGCAAATTTGATCTTATCTTCTTTTGAATCAGACCATTTAAGCATAACTCGTAACCGTTCAAAATCTGCTATTGGTACAGGCAATGCAATTGGAAAGGGAATATATCCTTGGGGGAATGCAGATGAGAGCACGAATATTGGGGACTTCTTTAACTCCTCGAGAAATGATTCGAGTTCATCCTTTCCCCTTTTATGGAGGAGAACCCAGCAGAAATGCCCAAATATGGTGTCGGATTGGAGTTCTGTTTCCACAGGAGAGTGGACAGTCCATGTTATTTTATAGTGCTGCATTGTCTCTCCTATAGTTTTACATCATTGAGTGTGAATTTTTCTCCATCAAGAGTAAGATCGAAGAATTTTATCCTGCCGCTTCCCCTGCTGCCAAAACCGCCTAAAGCATCATTTTCAAGGAGTTTGAGTCCCTGTTTCAGAATGTCTATATGTTTATCCTGCTCGCCTTCTTTGAATACACGCAGTACGATCTCAAACTCGAACACTGTACCTGCAGGGACACGTTCGA
>JACNJG010000136.1:0-3614 GCA_014382685.1 Candidatus Cloacimonadota bacterium | reverse complement strand
CTTAATGGAATTCTCAGGTATTCCATCAGGTTATCATTGTTCTGGCTGATGCGCTGCATCAGTTCCTTACATTCTTCTACTAATTGTTTTTCTTGTTTCTTATCATAGATATTTCTTCTTGTGTCATAGTTAATATGACTTATGTACATTAGGTCTTCGGGATTGTGTTCAGATTTGAACCTCTGATACATTTCATGATAGGAGAAGAGACGATACAAGAACTGCATGCTGAATCCATTCAGATTATCAAGGAAATTTTGAAATTGTTTTGCAACACGCAATAAACGTTCTGCTTCTTTCCATTTCACAGTGGTATCAAAGAAAGTAATAGCATTCTTATCATCTTCTTTTGATTTTTTGAGAGCTTCTTCGGCGCGGTATATACTGTTTTTGATTGGAGCTTTCCCTCGCATTAGTTCAATCCCGGCAGAGAAATGAATGTCAGAATTTTGGCATGTAAAGAATGAGAAATCCCGGCTCAATCTTATCACGAAATCCAGGGTCTGATTCCAGGGACCAACGAGAGCGAAGTCATCCCCGCCGGTATAGATGACATAAATATTGGGAAATTCTTTTTCAATGAGAGCTGTAACATACTGTGAGAAGAAAAAGTCCACAAGCCCGGAGAAGGTTGAATATGATGTGAGGGATAAACGCTCATTTTTGTCGGGCAATCCAAGATTAAAGAGCAATCCCAGATTGTCCACATCACCTTTAAGCACACCCAGCATCTCTGTACCATGCATTTTGTTGCGATCTTCCCTATCAGAGCTTTTTGCGCACTGTGCAATTTCTGAAAAGGTGAGATACTGGCTGGGATTATCCTCTTCTCTCTTTTTTATTATTACTAAGGCATCTCCCTCATGTTTCGGCAGATATGTCGCTGTTGGTTTAAGGGGGATGTACGGACAGTTCATCTCAGATAAAAGGAAATATTCAGCATCCTTGTACAGTCTGGAGGGTGGTTTATCTTTCAGATAGAAGTGTAACTCGTCATTGAACAATGAAACAAGTATTTTATCATCCTTCGCGGGTTTTTCTGAAGTTATAATACCGACATTGTTCTTGGGGAGTTGCCTGCCCAGTTCAAGATCTCTCTTACAAAACAAGCAAATACGTTCTTCACCTGGATCGATACTCGGATTTCTATTGCAAATCTCACATACCGTTTTGCTATAAAGCTCAGTGTCGAATCTGAATTCGTCCGTATTCCAATTTGCATTTTGAAGACTTGTTGAGAACTTGCGCTTCTTTGCCTGTTCAAGATTGTCCATGAATCTGTCCAGTGTATCTTTGAATGTATCCATTCCCAATTCCCGGAATGCAATATCAGTATTCCAGTCAATATTCAAACTGAGCATTCCCTGAAATCCTTCATAGAAGGTTGCATCAATGTCCCTCTGCAGTTCTTTTAGCTTGCTGGTAATCTCCTCATTCTTCGGTAACAGTATCATAAATTTTCCACCAGCGTTCATGAGGATATTCTGTCTAGTAATATTAAGTTTTTTGATAATGTGGTAGAGTGTCATTTCCGATAGTATTTTCACTTTGAAAGATCTGGCACGGAGTGTTTTACTCACACCTTTTGAATTTTCAGGATTGAGATCGAAAATATAGGATTGAATACCACTCAGATCACCACCGAGAAGAAGGAATAATTTTTCGTCAGAATCAATCAGTTTATCATTGAGTATTGATGTGTTACCATTTTTGCAATAGTCGAACAATCCGACCGAGACTGCAGCAGTCGTCTTGGAATGGTGATAGAGTGAATTGGTCGGGTGCTCTTCAATCGTGTTCGAAGGTACGCACCAGAAATACTGTTCTAGAAGGGAATCGAGAGCATCAACAAAATGGACCTTGGTTATTTCATTCTTATTCCATTTTTGCATGAGAACTTCATATTCTTTTTCGAATGCTAAGTATAGCTCCTTATATTGAGGACATTTCTTAGTGGTTTCATCTGCTTTTATGTATGCATCTCCGCTATTCAACAGATTCTTCTCAAACTGTCCGAGGGAAATGAAGGGTATTTGCTTATTAAAATTCTCTTTATCATATTCGAGATGAATTGATTCAAATACAGGATAGAGTGGTCTTTTCTTATACATCATTCCGGAGGTTTCTTCCGGTTTCCTATCCCATTTAGCTGAAATCCTGTCTGCCAGCATTATACATTGTGCTAACCAAAGGTCATCTTTATTGGCAAAGGATGGTAGATTGTGATGGCTTGCAGCAAGATTTGTGATCTGCTGCCAGAGATATTCATCTCCTATGTATTTGAACTTCTCAAAGAACTCCTCAGTCCAGGTAACATGGAGATGGGTAGGATGGCCATGCCTTGTGGGACAGCGATTGAGAAATTCATTATGTATGGGTATCTCTGCCCTTTGCATTACCTTTCCAATATCGTGAAGCAATGCTGCTATTGCTATGTCATGTTTATCAATTTTCATAAATGCACTCCTTGCTATTTTCTAAAATTTCTAATTTGTATTTACCTGACCCGAAGGTCGTCTGCTTGCCGACATGAAAAAGTTCGCCAAGTTTTAACAGAGCATAAGTATCTTCATCCACGTTTTCTATTACAACATCTCCCACCAAACCACCAAAGCTCATTTTTTGTTTTTGAATATGAGACTTTCTATACTGTTCTTTCCATGTTGTGTTATCGGTTATTATTTGAATATCATAATTTTTTCTCAACAGATGTAATTTTAAACCTGATGAGCAAAAGTAGTTATTTATATATTTTAGTCGCTCATAAAGACTCTGTAAAAAGGCATGCCAAATAAATTTTCGTAAAAATTGATTTCTATATTTCACTCTGAATGGTGTTTCAATATGAATTTTTAGTTTTTTTGCAGATCGTTTTTCAATGCCGATTTCACTCAGATCCTGCAAATTAATCTTCCCAATCTTTTTATCATAGATTAATATTCCATCTTGATTTTTAATAGTATTTATCTGCATATTGTAGGAATATTTCGCAGCAATTAAGGCATACTTCTGAATTCTCAGTAATGTATGAATTAATTGAGGTAATTGATCACAAATTTTGCCTATGAACATAAACTGAATCAACAACCTATCTCGATAATCCGCAGGAGTTATGTCATTAATTATGTAGGGATGAAATTTACGATATGATCCATACTTCTTTTCGAAAAGTTCATAATATAGGCAATGATCGAAACTACATTCATTGCACTGAATATTTTTTTGGAAGCAGTAAATTTGCTTTAAAGTTCTACCGAAGATTCCTCTGATTGCTGAAGAATAATTCCAGTCTTGTATTCTTTTATCATCAAGATTTATTTCAACATTAAGTTTTGAATAAATCATAATACATCAATATTTTTATTACCTCTAAATTAATTTACGCTTCAAATAGAGCTTCAGGAAAAATTACAACCTCAAAAAATTATATTAACATCATATAATAATGTATTACTTAAATAATTTAATTTGTTATAATCGTGTCAATTAAATTAACTGATTTAAAAATCTGGACAATAAAATAAATTGAAATCTAAAATGCGTATTGTATTTATAGACTAAAAAATAAAATAGGAGCAATACATGAAAAAAAATGTAAAAAAATCAATTCGGCT
>JACNJG010000217.1 GCA_014382685.1 Candidatus Cloacimonadota bacterium | reverse complement strand
ACTAAAATAGCTAATTTTTTCATGCTACCTCCATATAAGTTTTTTTTGGTTTCATTTTCTTTTTCATACTTGTATTATTCTAAATTTCGAAAAATTGCTGTCAATATTTTGTGCCATTAAAAATTTTAGAGGAAAATACCTTTAGAATGAATTCGCTTTCGGAGTTCATAATAAGTATTGATCAGGACCAGTTCATGATGAACATGTCCGTCTAACATGCGTTTGCTTTCTTCCAGCAAAAGAACAATATTTTGTATGATCCTGTCGGAAATTTGATACATATCCAAAAATTCCTGCAACTTGTCTTCATGATCGATATTGGAGATAGTTTCCGAGCCATGCGTGTATCTACAAACATCATCAAACCAGATCGCGAGAAAATCCAAAATGTCTTTGAGGAGCTCTTCATTGCGATTATTCACAAAATTTTGAGCGATTCTGCGGATCGTTGCGAGATTGTCCTTCATCAGTGCATCAATAATGTCGAGTGCCATTTTACGGGCTTCGATGAAATCTGTTTTTGAAAGCTGAATTGCCTTTGCCATACTTCCGTTTGCGATTCTTGCACTGATTCGTGCTAAAGCCGTTTCGATATAATAGTGCTGAATGAGATGCTCCTCGATGATCTGGGACGGTATTGCATTAAAGCGGACTCTCTGACAGCGTGAAATGATCGTGGGGAGCAATCTGGAATCATTGGTTGTGGTGAGAATTATTGCCGCGTAAGAAGGCGGTTCTTCGAGGGTTTTAAGAAAGGCATTGGCTGCCTGAACTGTCATTTCTTCTGCTTGTACGATGATCACAACACGGCAATTTCCTTCATTTGGGCGATAGCGCAGTTTTCGTTGGATTGTGCGTATTTTATCAATATGAATAGCTGTTGATTTGCCAAATGGCATCCTCTCATAGGGTGTGAGTTTTAGCTGCTCAATATATGCCTGCACTTGCTGCTGGTCTTCCTTCTTCTTATACTCACCTTCGTCGGACACATCGAATTTTGGTGTAGGAAAAATCAGGTCAACATCAGGGTGGGAGAAGGAGTCGATCTTATGGCAGGAAGAGCAAGTTTCATCGGCGCCATTGTCCGGATGTTTGCAATTGATGATCTTGGCGAATTCAAGGGCAGTGGCAAGTTTTCCCACACCTGCGGGACCGTAAAAAAGATAGCTTTGCCCGGCTTTTCCTTCATTTATGAGCTGTGTGAGAGTCGCATGTGGCTGCTGCTGTCCTTTTATTAATCTAAACATTTGATGTTATTCTTGCTCCTCGACATTGATCTCACCTGCTTTTTTTAGAGCAATTTTCGTGAGAATGGGACCGATGATCTCGAAGAAAATACAGGTGGCGGTCACAGTAGTAATTACTATCGTGCCGATCTGGTCGCCGCTTGTGACAAGAGATTTCCCGGTGCTTTCAATAACTTTTCCCAATCCGCTGAAATCCTGTTTCACAATGAGAGAAAGCCCAATAGCTACACCTGCCTGGGAAAGTATGCCAAGTCCGACATAATTACGCACATTCTTGGAAACATGTCCAAAAAGCGCTCCGAGACGCGATCCACAGACCAGTCCTGCGGATCGAGCTATAATATATACAATTCCGAGCAATCCAAGAGAAGGCAATCCACCAATATGAAGGTTTGTTCCTGCAAGGGTGAAGAAAAGAATGAACAGAAGCGGAATGACATTCGTGAGCTCCCTGTGCATGGTCTCAATAAGATTGCGCCGCTGGGTGTTTATGATCAAAATGCCGGCAGTCATATTGGTGAGGATCAATGAAAGATGAAATGCGCGGGAGAGTCCGACCATAAGAAGCACTATGCCGAATATATGAACGAAATAATCGCTCGAGTTTTTCAATTTTCTCACTAAAATACAAAAGAGAGCTCCAACGATCAATCCGATAATAATGCTCAATGCAATTTCCTTCATCGGTGTTAGTATCAGGGCAAAGAAGCCCCCGGATGAAGTGCCTGTTTGATTGAGCAGAATATTTTTTGCAATAGCTGATGCAAATCCAAATAAAATAATTCCCAGCCCGTCATCGAATCCGACAACTGCATACAGGGCTTTTGTCAGAGTGCCTTTTGCGCGGTATTCTTTTATGATCGCAACTGTTCCTGCAGGCGCACTTGCAGGAGCTATCGAACCAAAAATGAGGGCAAGAGGAATGTTTTTTGTAACGAGCAATACAGCAAAGAAAACCAGTATAAACGCACCGAAGGATTCGGCAAAAATAATTGAAATGATGCCGGATCCCTGCTTTTTCAGATCGTTCAGATTGAGTTCGAGACCGATTGTAAGGGCAACAAAACCGAGAGCGATCTCAGTAATAAAGGAGAGCTGGCTCTGTATTGATTGTGAGAAAATTCCCAAAAAAGAAGGTCCAATTAGCACACCGAAGAACATATATCCGATAATCAAAGGCAGACGAATTGCTTTGGTGAGTTTGCCGAAATAAAAGCTCAGTAGTGCAACCAAACCGATCAATGCGAGTATTGGTAGCGAATGGACTTGAAAATAGTGTTGGATCGAAGTTAGAAAGTTCATAATGGTTTCTCTATTTGTTCAAGCTGCCCGAAAAATAGCCCACATCATTGGTTATCACAAGAATGCCGTCTTTGTTTTTCAGTCCGCTCATCATAGTTTTTACCTGGCGCAGAACTTCATTTGAGAGTTTTTTAGGAACAACCGCCACGATGATCTTATTGAATCCTTTTTCGCTTTCGTTCCAGAAGCTCGCAAAAAGCGGTAGTGCATGCAGATAGTATCCCGGATTGTTCGCGTCAACTACTGAAACGTGAGCTTCGGCGATCTCCGAAAATATCTGAAGCAAGTCCTCGAATTTATCCTCGATTTGAACAAATACATGGAAAAGGGTGTTCTCTACAGCCGGTTTATATTCGGTTTCTTCTTTGAGCGCAACGTGTTTAGAGAAGACCTCATAGACCTTTTCAGAATCTGTCTGGCTCACGATCTCTTCGACAGTTTCCGGAGATTGCAATATCTGAGATATGCGTGCAAGATAGCTGATATGGTCATTTCGTTTGGATTTCGGAGCAAAAATGAAGATGAAAAGTTTTACTTTCTTCTTATCGATCGCCTTGAAATTTACGCCGGAAGGCACGATTAGGATCCCGATCACAAAATCATCGAGATCATCCAATGTGCAGTGTGGAAGTGCAATACCCTTACCGATACCTGTCGAGAGTAAGTCTTCTCGATCTGCAAGCTTATCATAAAGATTTTCGGGTTTATACTTAACAAGTCCCGGACAGGTTGCAGCCATATCTGCAATTTTATGAAGGACTGCATCTTTGTCTTTCAAAGAATCATCGATTGCGATCGAATCTTTGCAAAGGATTTTTTGTAGATCCATAGTTTACCTCTTTATAGTGAAAAAATTATGGTTGCTTAGACACTTTAAAAAACTTATCAACAAGTTGTCGTGAAAAATTTCTCGCGAAGTCGCAGAGAAGCAAAAAGATAATGAAGAATAATTTCTAATCAACTTTTTCATTCGTGTGCTTTCGTGTTTTTTCGCCTGCCTCGGCGTAGTGTAACGAAGACGGGTGGTTAAGTATTTTTCATGGCTTTTTGTATTTTTGACCACTCATCTCTGAGGGTAACAGTTCTATTAAACACAAGCTTATTTTCTGTAGAATATTTGGTATCAACACAGAAATAGCCTTTGCGCTCAAACTGCATTCTCTCTCCGGGTTTCACATGTGCAAGAGCAGGTTCGAGTTTGCTGCCGGTGAGGATCTCCAGTGAATGAGGATTTATATTTGATATGAAATCTTTACCTTCGGGAGCATCATTCGGATTTTCATTAATAAAGAGTTTCTCATAAAGACGCACTTCTGCATCAATGGCATGAGGCGCAGAAACCCAGTGAAGCGTTGCTTTTACTTTTCTTCCATCGGGAGCAGAACCGCCTTTTGTTTCCGGATCATAAGTGCAGTGAAGTTCGATCACATCTCCTTCATCATCTTTTACAACGCTGTTACATTTCAGGAAATATGCATAGCGAAGCCGTACTTCGCGCCCGGGAGCAAGGCGGTAGAATTTCTTAGGCGGATCTTCCATGAAGTCGTCCTGCTCGATATAGAGTTCTTTAGAGAAGGGAACTTTTCGCATTCCTGCAGACGGATCTTCCGGATTGTTTATAGCGTCCAGTTCTTCGACTTTGTCTTCTGGGTAATTATCGATAATGATTTTTAGGGGTTTAAGCACAGCCATATAGCGGTTCGCTGTCTTGTTGAGTTCTTCACGAATGCAGTGCTCAAGAAGTGCATAATCTACGATGTTGTCACTTTTTGCAATACCTATCCTGTCCAGAAAATCCCATATAGAATCCGGGGTGAATCCTCTTCTACGCAGCCCGGAAATTGTCGGCATTCGGGGATCGTCCCAGCCCTCAACATACCCTTCTTCCACAAGCAAGATGAGCTTTCGTTTGCTGAGAACTGTGTATGAAAGATTGAGCCGGGCAAATTCGATCTGTTGAGGGTGAAAGATATCCAGTTCGTCCAGGAACCAGTTGTAGAGAGGGCGGTGATTCTCAAATTCAATGGAGCAGAGCGAGTGTGTGATCCTCTCAATAGAGTCAGATTGCCCGTGAGTAAAATCATAGGTCGGATAGATGCACCAATCATCTCCGGTTCGATGATGGGTTCTATACATAATGCGATACATCACGGGGTCGCGCATATTCATATTTGGATGAGCCATATCGATCTTGGCACGAAGGGTCTTTTCGCCTTCTGCGAACTCACCATTCTTCATTTTCAGAAAGAGTTCGAGATTTTCTTCTACAGAGCGGTCTCGAAAAGGGCTGTTCTTTCCGGGTTCGGTAAGTGTGCCCCTATATTCGCGTATCTCATCGGCACTCAGATCATCGATGTATGCTTTTCCCTTTTTGATGAGCTTCAGTGCATAATCGTAGAGAAGCGGAAAATAATCCGAGGCATGGAAAAGGCGTTCTTCCCAATTTGTGCCGAGCCATTTCATATCTTCGAGAATTGCATCGACATATTTTGTCTCTTCTTTTATGGGATTCGTATCATCAAAGCGAAGATTGAATTTTCCTTCATACTGTACCGAGATTCCATAGTTCAGGCATATCGCCTTTGCGTGTCCGATGTGAAGGAATCCGTTCGGCTCGGGCGGAAAACGTGTATGCACATCGCCATTATGCTTGTTGTTTCTTATATCTTCTTCGATTATCTGCCGAATAAAATCTTTCGATCCCGAATCTTCATTTTTTGTCAGTAGCGCTAATATCTTTTTATCGTCCATTGTGCTCCTATGAATTATGCATTCAAACCGCTTTTCAGGCGTGCAATTGCTTCTTTTGTTCCAAGAATGTCAATTAATGTAGGAATATCCGGCCCGTGGACTTCACCAAAAAGTGCGAGACGCAGTGGGAAATACAGCTCTTTGCCTTTCACACCAAGGGCATTGGTTGTCTCTTTCACAAGATTTTTTATTTCTTCTTCTGACCACTCCTCTTGTGTGCCCAATTTCTCTATCCAGAATGCAAACAATTTTTGAGCTTCTTCTTTGGAAATGATGTCTTTATCTTTATCAGTAAACGTCAGGTCTTTGTAGAACATTTCGGAATGCACGATCATTTCGGGAATGGTTGCTGCACGGTTGCGTGCATTATCTACAACCCGAAGATATTTTTTATGATCGGAAATGTCAATACCTGCTTTTTTGAAAAACGGTTTTGCTTTTTCTGCAATATACCCAAGGTCGAGCTTACGCAGATACGAACCGTTCATCCAATTGAGTTTTTCCACATCGAATACAGCGCCGGATTTGCTGATGCGTTTAAGGGAAAATGCTTTGATAAGTTCCTCAAGCGTGTAGAATTCTCTGTCATCATTTGCGTGCCAGCCGAGGAGTGCAATGAAATTGATAAGTGCTTCCGGCAGATATCCTTTTGCAAGATAATCTTCCACCGCAACATCACCCTGCCGTTTGCTGAGTTTTGTTTTATCGGGATTGAGCAGCAGGGGTAAATGCACGAACTTCGGCACTTTCCAGCCGAGGGATTCGTACATGAAAATGTGCTTCGGCACGCTGATTAGCCATTCCTCTCCGCGTATCACGTGGCTGATCTTCATAAGATGGTCGTCCACAACATTCGCCAGATGGTAAGTGGGGAAGCCGTCCGATTTTATGATCACCTGATCATCGACAAGTGCGTTATCCACTTCCACGCGTTCACGGACAGCATCATAAAATACGGTTGAGCCCTCCTTGGGAATTTTCAGGCGTATCACGTGAGGAATATTTTGTGAGAGCTTTTCCTGTACTTCTTCCGGAGAGAGGTTTCTGCATTTGCCGTCATACATGACAGCGGTGTTATTTTCCTTTGCTTCATCCCGTAGTTTTTCCAGCCGCTCTTCATGGCAGAAGCAATAGTAGGCAGCACCCTTGTCGATCAGTTCCTGTGTGTATTTTTTATAAAGATCACTTCTTTCTGATTGTATATAGGGTCCGTATTCACCGCCAATGACTGGCCCTTCATCATAGTCCAATCCAACTTCTTTTATGGTTTTCAGTAAATCTTCCTGTGCGCCGGGAATGTGGCGTTTGCGATCAGTATCTTCAATCCTTAAAATAAATGATCCGTTATTTTTTCGTGCGAAAAGGTAGTTGAACAAAGCGGTACGAAGTCCGCCAACGTGCAGATAGCCGGTAGGACTCGGGGCAAAGCGTACTCGAATATCAGGATTCTTTGATTCGGACATAAAAAATGTTCCTTTTTTAATTTTTTTATAGAAACTTTTTTCGGGTAATCTTTGTCAAGAATGGGAGCGATGGATTGTACATTTCCACTCTACTTCTCGCGCCGTAATATGTGCTGTCATGGACCACTCCATAACAGGAGCACTCCGGTGCAAGATAAACCTGCACCT
>JACNJG010000128.1:5874-7073 GCA_014382685.1 Candidatus Cloacimonadota bacterium | reverse complement strand
CAAAAAAATTAGGTTACAATGGCTTTACTGACCAATAAAGAGCGTAAAGAACTTTTTCCGATCTTCAAAACTTGTACTTATTTAAATACTGCTTCCACAGGTGTGGTGCCTGAAACTGCGATAGCCGAGCAGGATCGCTTTATGAATTTCTATCGTGGAGAAACCATACAATCGCAGCCGGAAACCTTTGAGGTGATAGAACAGATCAGAGAAAAACTGAGTTTGATTCTGGGTGCTCCCGCTGAGGATATAGCGCTAATAAACAATACATCCTACGGCATTAATATGACTGCTTGGGGTATCGATTTCCAAAAAGGCGATAAGATACTGATCCCATCAAATGAGTTCCCTGCAAATTTTTATCCGTGGAAAATCCATGAGAGTCGAGGTGCTGAGATTATAATAAACAATGAATCAGACGAAGCATATTTTGATCGGAAAGATGCAAAAGTGATAGCTCCTTCATGGATTCGTTTTTATGATGGATTTAGATTCGACTTAACACACTGTGTAGATATTGCGAAAAAGCATAATTCACTTGTATGTGTTGACGGAATTCAGGGAGCAGGAGTGCTCTATCCTGATCTGGAAAAGTCGGGAGTAGATACATTTTCCGCAGGCGGTCAAAAATGGCTTCTTTCACCTTATGGGACTGGTGTGCTCTATGTGAGAAAGGATGCTCCGATACGCTCACTATTCCAGGGATGGTTGCAGAGATTTCTTGAAACAAAAGATTTCTCAAATGTACGGAAGTATGATATCCCCGAACCTGTTGATGCAACTCGCTTCGAGATCGGCAGCTTGACCTATCAGGCGCTCTTTGCCATGAACAAATCACTAAAACTTATCAATGATCTCGGTATTCAAAACATTGAAAAACATGCTCTTAAGCTTGCAAATTATTTTGCTGATGAATGTGAGCAATTGGGATTTAGGGTTGTTAGCCCGGGTGGCAAGCGAAGATCAGCCATCATTTCCGTTCATTTTCAGGATAGCAAAAAAGTCTATGAAGCGCTCCTTCAGCAGAAAGTATTGTGCTCGCTGCGGGAAGGAAATATCAGATTTTCGTTCCATCTCTACAATAATGAAGAAGATGTGGAAAAAACCTTGCACTGTATTCGGGAATTATTCAAGGATGTTGACAGAAAAGAAGTTGATTTTTCTATAAAACCCAATAAAGAATATACTGGAATATATTC
>JACNJG010000128.1:0-5139 GCA_014382685.1 Candidatus Cloacimonadota bacterium | reverse complement strand
ATGCCCACAGAGAAAAAATTAGATGTGAATCAGGTTGATAAACATCATCGTTGGCTGACCCTCAACCGAATTACTGCGCTGACGGACGGCATCTTTGCCATCGTCATGACCCTTTTGGTGCTAACCCTCGACCTGCCGGAAAAGGTCGAGTTAATGAACCATGCAGATATAAGAGAGTTTCTTAACTCCCAGTGGCATGTGCTTTTCATATATGTGTTAAGCTTCCTGATCCTAGCTAAATTCTGGACAGCTCACCATTCTCAATTCTCTCATTTAAAAGCTACAAATCCGACACATCTGTGGTTAAATATTTTATTTTTGATGTTTACTGCACTGCTTCCTTTTACATCAGATCTAGCTGGAGAACTGCCGATTTATTGGCTTAGCCAAATTCCCTTTCACATCAATATGTTCCTTATCAGTATCACCTTCCTTATGAGTTGGCTGTATGCGTCAAAGGATCGGCGATTGTTAAAGGACGATGTTTCTGAAGATTTAATTAAATACATATCACTTAAAGCGAGGATTACACCTCTTGTCGCTATGATATGTATGATTGCCGCTTTTATTATCCCAGCATATTCATCTGTTCCGTATCTGATGATCCCAATAATTCATAAATTTATCTTATCACGATTTAAGTAAATACTACATGAAATAAATTCCTGGAGGTGCGGCTGATGAAGCCACAGCTATTTGCTCTTGTAACTGCTATTGCCTGGGGGGTGGGCGGATACTTTGAAAAAAAGGGACTTCACATGGGAAATCTCGCGCCGCAAATGGGGATTACTATTCGTACTTTCATAGCACTCATAATACTCGGCATCGTGAGTATTCCCTATTGGAAAACTGTTCCCCAAGCCGGCACAAAAGCATTAATATATTTGATAGTTGGTGGTGGCATTGTTGCGGGTTCTGTCGGGATGCTGTGTTTTTACCACGCACTCAAAGGTGGAAACCTCGAGCAAGTTATGCCTATCGCCTTTACTTCTCCATTATTTGGTGCACTCATGGGTATCATTTTTGCAGGAGAGCCACTGACCTTGAAAACAGGAGTTGGGATCATCCTTACTATTAGCGGGATCGTTGTTCTTACTATTTAAAAGAGTAATATGAACCACACGTCTTCTCCACCCGCTAGCGGATACGACGTTGCAGGCGAAATACATCCCGATACAGTCGTTCCTCCTTACAGGGCAGGCGAAAGACACAAAAAAATATTTTTCATAAAAGAAGTTAAGATCACCTGCGGTCAAATTTTGAAGTCTATAGATAAACAGGTTTATATTTTAATAGTGTTATTATGAAACACGAAAAACCAGATTTTATATTGAAGCGTAATAAAATAGTTTTCATGAAGAAAATTTTCGTGTTTTTTAGTGCTTTTCGTGGTTGATTGATTTTTAAAGTGAACTCAAATATGGATAAGAACAGACTCAAAAAATTCATTACTTATTTTCTAATAATAATAATATTTTTTGTTATATTGTCGGTAATTTTTTCCTTCCATGCGATCTATACAGGAGTGAAAAATGTGTGTGTTGAAGCAAAGCAGGAGTTTGGACAGAATTGTGTGCAATCGCTTATCCTGTTCATACGATCAGATGACCATACACAGAAGCAGAAGATCCATGCAGTATGGGCATTAGGTCAACTTGCGGACAGTACTGCAATACCCTATCTTGAGGAATTCAAGGAGAAATATGAGTGCATAGATCCATCTAAAAAATCAAAAATGTGTTACGAATTATATAAAGCAATCAAATGGTGTACCAGTGGTAATGTAACAAGCTGGATGTATAAAAACCGCGAAAAGTGGTGAGGGCTATTCATGAAAATATTTATTATCATTAGTATTTTTTTTATTATTTCCTTTTCTCTCGCAGGTGAGATACAAGCATGTTCGGTTTTTCAGATTACAGATGAGACCGGGAATGTGCGCTGCGGGAGAAATTTCGATTGGAACAAAGATGGCGGAACGATCTGGTTCGTACCTCCGGAAGCTGGGAATCATGGATTTCTTATTATAGAACAGGAAGGATTTGACTATCCCTATGAAGGCATGAACGATCAAGGACTATTCATTGCGATCGCTGCAGTCCCCAAAACAAAAATTCCTTTCTCAATATTGAAACCGATTCGGGTGAGTTGTGAACTGGTTACAATAGTATTGCAGAAAGCCTGTACTGTCGAGCAGGCAATTCCACTTTTCCATAAATATTCAATCATGTTTGGCACTCATCTTGGATATCCACTCATTCATTATATGATCGTTGATCAGGAGGGTAATTCTGCAATTGTCGAACTTGTGAACAATAAAATCGTTGTTACCCGAAACGAGACAAGCTATCAGGTTATGACGAACCATTATGTAAGCGAATCGGGGAGCACTTTTTCAAGTTCAAATACCGGGCAAAGATATCAGATCATTAATGAAACGCTTGAAAAAGAGAAATCTTCGCAGGAACTGGTATGGCGTCTGCTGAGTGAAGTGTCACAAAAACACACAATATGGTCGAATGTATATGATCTCAATGATCAGTATATCTATATTTCGTACAAAGATGAGCAGCCGGTTATCTTCAGTTTGAAAGATCAATTATATAAAGGTGCCCATGGTTATTCTCTTTCGAATTTGGATGCTGCAGAATCAATTGATTATCTTCCCAGAACACAGAATTTTCTTTTCCGTCCTGAAACCGGTTATGGGGTGATAGGTAAGAAAGGTATATTTCATGCGGGATTTCGACTGTTGCTGAACTCCGGCAAGAATCAAAGGTACGGATTGGATGTAACCTATTTTAAAAGTAAGGATGATGAGTTCGTCTCTGTCGGTATAGTTCTTGAACAGGTATTATTTGGATGGTTGAATTCATCGATTGGCACGATAGGATACATAGATTACGGCACACATGACGAAACACTTTTCGGAATTACTTCCAATCTTGGGTGGGAGCCGGATAATCATATCCCAATCAAGCCATTTGTAACCTGGAGAAATGACATCATTTTTGGTTCAAAGATAGAAAATGTAAATTCTATCAGTATTGGTTTGGATGTAGTTTTTTGATACAATATTTCCTGCAGGGGCTGAAGATCTTCAGCCCCATTTTTGTCATCCGGTCGTTCTTAACTCAACGCTTCGCTTTTAAGTCAAGTCCGACCAAGACTTGAGTTAAAAATCCGCTTGCGGAGATTTGACTTAAGGATTGATACCGAACAAAAAAATTTGACAAAAAAGAAATAAATTAATGAAATAGATTTTAATAAGAAATCGCTTTGGGATTTGAAATAGATATTGTTTTTGCTCTAAAGTTTGATCTGTAAAACTAATTAATTGCAACTGATTACATATAGTTACTCCAACTAATTCAGATATGATTATCTCAATATCTTCGAACTTATAGTTTTAATTAATTTTTAACCATTAACTTTAGAAGAAGAAAAAGATGTTAAAATCTATGATTAATCCCGATTCATCGGGAAAAAAAACAAATTTAGTTTTCGGATTTATGCTGATTATGTTATTGGCAATGAGTAGTATTTCATACGCACAAAACTACGCCCTCGATTTTGATGGAAGTAACGATTATGTTGAAGTATCCAGTTCTGAAAGCCTCAACTTCGGGACAGGTGACTTCACCATTTCTTTATGGGTTAATTCTACTCTTACTTCAGATGGAATTCTGATTGAAAAAATATTGGATGCTTCCAGTACTTCAGGAGGAAATGGGTGGGCAATTGCTCTTCTTTCAACCGGAAGGTACAGGTTCTATATTACAGATACTCAAGAGGGAAATCCAACGAATTTTAACTCAACCTCAGCTAGTAATCGCGATGGGAAATGGCATCATCTTGCCATTGCCGTTGACCGTGACTCTAATGTAAGCTTCTATATTGATGGAAAGCTTGATGATGTTGAAACAGGAGTAACTGATGAAACAGGTAGTTTATCCAATGATTATCCGCTTCTTATAGGGATCAATTATAACAAAAATGCAACTAAAGACATGCCTTTTAATGGTCTTATCGACGAAGTACGTATTTGGAATACCGTTCGCACCCAAGCCCAAATCCAGGAATATATGTGTGAAACACTTACCGGCAGTGAAAGTGGTTTGGTTGCATATTATCGGATGACTGATGGCAGTGGAACATCATTAACTGATAATAGCACAAATTCAAATACCGGCACACTTCACAATATGGATAATTCAGATTGGGTAAACGATAATCAAATTCCTAATGGTGACGGTAGCAGTACACCTTACCAGATCAACGGATTGAATCAATTATATTGGTTATCACAAAATTCGTCTTATTGGAGTGATGATTTTGATCAGGTCACAGATATTGATGCCAGTGCTACAAGTAGTTGGGATAGTGGCAATGGCTTCTCACCCATAGGAAAAAATTCATATAGATTCACCGGTACTTACAATGGCGATGGCCATACAATTGATGCACTATTTATTAACAGACCAACTACAGATTATATTGGTTTATTTGGCTTCACAAATGGTGCAACAATTGAAAATCTCGGTGTAACGAATGTTGATATAACTGGGCAGAACAATGTAGGCGGTCTCGTGGGAAGGAATCATAATGCAACAATAAGCAATAGTTATAGCACTGGAAGTGTGAGTGGTAATATTAGGGTCGGCGGTCTCGTGGGAGATAATTTTAGTTCAGCAACTATAAGCAATTGTTACAGCACAGGAAGTATAAGTGGTAGTTCTTATGTAGGCGGTCTCGTGGGTGTAAATACTGCAGCCGTAACCGATTGTTTTTGGGATATTCAGACATCAGGACAAGACAATAGCGCCGGCGGCACGGGCAAGACCACTGCGGAAATGACAACTGATGCTCATTCATATCCTAACTTCTACACAGATGCCGGCTGGGATTTCAAAGGTGTTGGTGCAGAAGGTATTTGGAATATTGGAAATGGTAAAAATGATGGCTATCCATATTTGGATTGGCAATATCCCGGTGATCCAGCCACGTTACCCGTTACACTCTCCACCTTCACAGCCCAATTTCTTAATAATACGCCAACCCTTTACTGGACAACTCAATCCGAGACGGACAACATGGGCTGGTTCGTATATCGTAATGTTGAAAATGATTTTACTACTT
>JACNJG010000055.1 GCA_014382685.1 Candidatus Cloacimonadota bacterium | reverse complement strand
AAGAAGGTTCGATTGGCAAATCGAACCTTCGGTGTTATACAAATAATTATAATAACTACTCAATCACTTTAACATATATCTCAGATTTCAACTTTTCTATCCATTCATCGATCGCTTTTTGCTGTTTTTGCTGATACACGATCTGCTCTAACTGCGGAGTGATTTCATCATATGTATAAGGACGAGGTTCTGCGTATCCAATATTTTTAAAGATATAATAAGTATCATCAATTTCAAGAGCTTCCGTAAATTCGCCTTCTTCAAGATCGTTTATGTATGTGCCGATCTGTGGTATTTGAGCCATTTGATCGACAGGATATTCATCAATAACAACTTCTTCACCAGTTTCCTCTGTAGGAGTTGAATACTCTATTGCACACTCCATGAAATCAGCGCCATCTTGCAGTTTTTGATATACTTCATCTATAAGTTGAGTGATCTTTTCTTTATCGCTGTCCGACATTGCTGCTTCTACGAGAATATGACGTGCTTTGACCTCACCATCACGTTTGTCATCAATTCTGATTAGATGGTAGCCAAACTCGGTAAGTACAGGTTCGCTGACTTCACCGATCTCCAGTTCAAAGGCAGTTTCCTCAAATTCCGGAACCATTTGTCCTCGAGAAAAATAACCGAGATCACCGCCTTGTGCAGCAGAGGGGCAGTCAGAATACGTTTGTGCAAGGGTTTCAAAATCAGCACCTTTATTTAGTTCATCCTGAATATCTTCTATCTCCCGTAATGCTTGATCGAGACTCTCACTACCCATAGCCGGTTTTATAGCTATTTCTGCGATCTTTACCATTTTGGGCCGATCAGGGAAACTATCTAAATTAGTTTCATAATAATTTCTCTTTTCGTATTCGGACACATCGATCTTCGAAAAAACTGCCTGCTGAAGCAATTTATCACGCACAACCTGTTTGGCGATCTGGCTTCTATAACGTTCTTTTAATCCATCTACAGTTAGTCCTTCGTTTTGAAGTACTTTCAGGAAATCCTGATAGGTGGGAAACTGCGAAATGATATTTTTCATGACACGCTCGAGTTGCATTTGAATCTCACCTTCCGATGCAGTAATATCATCACGTTCTGCTTTCTCTATGATGAGTTTTTCTTCAATAAGTAATATGAGAATGTCTTCTCTTGTAATATTTTCACCAAGTGCAGCAGATGCTTTCAATTCTTCATAATTGGTTTCAATCTCCGATTTGAGAATGATCTGATCGCCGACTATCGCAGCAATGCCGTCCACTTCATCTGCATGAAGCATACTGCCAACAGCCAAGATAATGATAAATAAGAGGGTTTGTAATAATTTCATGTTATTCCTAATAAATTTTAACTTTGTAACTGATTTCCAGACTATCTAGGGCGTTAGTCAAAAAATTTTCCCGCTTGATCTCCAGAAGCTCAATAAGAAGGGAGTCGCTTAATTCCTGGAAGGGTATAGGGGATTCTTCTTTTTGAATATCAAGGAGTTGCACGACCTTAAGCTTTGCTTCGTCATCAATAATACGAATGTGCCACTTCTTCATACCGGAAACGAAATCCCAGAATGCGGGTGTGACTTCATTCTTTGTGATAGTTCTCACAAGATAATTGGAGCCGGTATTTTTTGCAACTGTGTAGAACGCTTCGCCTTCATGAAAAAGTTTGATTGATGAATCGGCGATAGCCCAGTTTGGCACAATGAATTGCTGTATCTTGTATAATGTTTTTTCTTTCAAAAAATCATTTCTATGTAGATTATAGTAATCTAGAACTTCATCGCGAGACACAAAAATATCCTTGAGCTTATATGCAAGGATCTCATTCGCAAGAAGTGTTCTTTTTGCATATTTGATATTGAATTTAACTTCGGGTTTTTTGTCCAGACCGAGCTTCTCTGCTTCCTGAGCAAGAAGGGTTATCTCAATCCAGTCATTGATTATCTTGTTCTTTTCTTCGGGAGTAGCTTTGAGCCATTCTTCTTCTGTGAAAAGTGAGCGGAATTCGTGCTCATAGAGTTTCTCCTTGTTCACTTCAGCAACGACAATGCCCTTCTTATTCTCCTCTTTATTGCACTGGAGGATCAATAATATAAGAATTAGGCACAGTAAAAGATTACAAATTTTCTTCATATTTTTCAACTGTTATGTTATATTCATTGATAACATTTGTGAACCAATCCTGGTACTTTTTATTCGTCAGTTCAAGACTGATATCGTAATGAACTTCAGAGATCGGCTGCTGAACGCCGTCTATAATAAATTCACTTTTATGTGCCTCATAGTAATTCAGAATATCATCTTCGCTCACCTGAATTGCAGGACTGATCACATCCTTATACATCTGCTGGACAATATAGTCGCCCCGATTTTTGTCGAACTCCTGTGACTGGGCTTCCCATTGGGAGATGAAATTCATAGATGATTCATAATTGTCATCAAGGGCGGTTCTATGTAGGAATTCCTGCAGAGCGATTTGTTTTGATATATCCTTGTAATCGAGATAATCCAGATTTTGTCTCTGCTCTGCGGTGAGGAAGAAATCATAGTATTTTTTTAGCGTTCCGTAAAGAAGCTTCATGTTTGCTTTTGTTGCGACAACAAGATCATTATTGGCATTATTTTGAGAAGCAAGACCCTTCTCCAGATTCGTATCATTGATGATGATATCTTTTTTAAAAGATTCAAGATAATCATTAAGATAGGAGCCCTCTTTTTCGTTTTGAATTGTTGTGCCCACTTCCTCTTTTATCTCATCAAGAGTAGGATCATCATAGCGTTTGATAATGTAATATCCGAATTTTGTAAGCACTGGCTGCGTAAATGCATCGATCTCCGGAAGGTTGCTGTCATAGGGCAAAATGTTCCGCAGGACTTCCAGCTTGATCAATTCAGCTTTATTATTTGGAGTACGATACGCTTTGTCCGTATATTTTTTTTGCAGTCTCTCAAAATCAGATCCCTTCTCAAGTTTTCCATAAGCTTCGTAAATCTCTTTTTCCGCTTTTGCACTATCATCCTTAACAGGGATGAAGATCGTCCTGATCTTTACAAAAGGATTCATCTCTATATATTCCAGAAGTTCTTCATCGGAGAGAGTGGTTTGAGTTTTTACAATATCCTCGAGCATATTGTTAATGAGCAGTTCCTTCCGCATCTCGTTCTTTTGCCATTCAAAATCTTTATTGAAGCCCGGCTCATTAACCATTCCTGTATTCTGTGCGTAGATTTTCGCAATTTCATTATTGATAAGCTGGTCGAGGATGAGACCTACGTCTTCCTGAGTGACCTGCAAACCATACATGGCAGCGGTATTTTCAATGTCAGAAAGAAAAATTTCATTATCATTTACTTTTGCAAAGAGTACATCTGTATCTTTTCGCACGAAATTGTTAATGATGATCAGCGCAGCAGCAACGATGACGATGATTATGAGAATAATTTTTGTAGATTTTTTCATGTAGATCCTTCTTATATTTGATCAGGTTATTTCTTACCTAATATTTTAATTATTTGAACACAAACGTCAAAGTTCGCCTTGAAGCTGTCAATTTTATCGTGGGACAGCTTAACTATGATTTTTGCTCCTTTGGTCATGCTGAATTGGACTTCATGTGGAATATTTTTCATGATCTCCTCGATCCTGTTTTTAGTAAGCAGTGTGGAATCAACTTCTACCGTTATCTTTCTTTTTCCGATAAAGACCGAGGAGATGGAAATCTTTGCCAGCCAGTAGGACACATGATAGTATTGGAAAACATATTCTGCAACCTGCGGGAGCGGACCAAAGCGGTCACGCATCTCTTCCTGTAAAGACTGAAATTCGGCTTCATCTTCAGCATTGTTTAGACGTTTGTAAAAATCCAGTCGGATTGAATCATCCTCAATATAAGTTTCAGGCAAGGAAAAAGGTATTTCGCATTGTATTTTTGTGTGATATCGCTCCACTTCAAAAATATCCCTATCCTCACCTTGTTTGATCTTATCGATGGCTCGTTTCAAAAGTTGGTTGTAGAAGTTCATACCGATCGTGTTCATGATGCCATGTTGTTTTTTACCGAGAATATTTCCCGCACCACGTATCTCAAGATCACGCATGGCAATATGTAATCCCGAACCGAGTGCCTCATGTTGTTCAATCGTTCTTAGTCGCTCATAAGCAGTTTTGGTTATCTTTTTGGGTACGATGAGATAAGCGTATGCTTGATGATCGGATCGCCCGACCCGACCGCGTAATTGATAAAGCTGTGCAAGTCCGAATTTGTCAGCCCGGTTTATGATTATCGTATTTACATTCGGAATATCAATACCGGATTCAATAATTGTCGTACAAACAAGAACATCAAATTCGTGATGATAAAAGTCCATCATGACCTGTTCGAGTTCCCTTGCAGACATCTGTGCATGAGCGACCCGGAAGCTCACGTCCTTTATAAGTGCACTCAGTTTTTCTTCCATACCATATATAGTTTCTACTCTATTATGAAGAAAGAAGACCTGTCCCTGCCTGTCGATTTCCCTGCGTATTGAAGCGATGATCATATCTTCATTATATTCGATCACAGCGGTTCGTACAGGAAGCCGATTTTCCGGAGGTGTGTTCATGATAGTCATGTCTTTCACGCCGGTGAGCGCCATGTTCAGAGTTCTCGGTATCGGTGTGGCAGACAGCATGAGTACATCCACATTATGCTTGAGGGCTTTCAATCTCTCTTTATGCCGAACCCCGAATTGCTGTTCTTCATCAATAATGATCAGCCCGAGTTCTTTGAATTCAACATCCTTTGAAAGCAGGCGGTGTGTACCTATTATTATATCAGCTTCACCGTATTTGATCCTATCTATGATAACTTTTTGTTTTGTTGGCATGACGAATCTACTTAACATTTCTATCCGAACCGGGTAATCCTTCAATCGCTCTGAAAATGTTACATAATGCTGCTCTGCAAGAATGGTAGTTGGGACAAGAAGGGCAACCTGCTTGCTGTCCATTACGGTTTTAAAGGCAGCCCGGACAGCCACTTCAGTTTTTCCAAATCCCACATCACCGCAAATGAGACGTTCCATCGGGATTGCAGTCTCCATATCGGCTTTGACATCTTCAGTAGCTTTTATCTGGTCTGGTGTATCTTCGTAGATGAAGGAAGATTCCACATCCTTTTGCCATTCAGTATCTCTGGAAAATGCATAGCCGGCAGCAATTTTTCTCTGAGCATAAAGATAGAGGAGGTCGGCAGCAATTTTCTCAACATCCTTCTTAAGCTTCTTCTTTGTGGTTTCCCATCGCGTGCCATCCAGTTTGTGAAGCTCAGGAATAATGCCTTCCTGGGTGACGAATTTTGCCACCTGCTGAAGCTGGTCTGTCGGGACATAGATCTTGTCATTATCCGCATACAAAAGCAGCAGACAGTCCATATTCCGTTCCTGAACTGAGATGTTCTCAATACCCTGGAAAATCCCAATACCGTAATCTATATGAACGATATAATCACCCGGCTTGAGAGCTTCGTAATCCGAAAGCGCTTCTGCTTTTTTGAAATGTGCGAATCTGCGTTTCTGCCTGTATCTATTAAAAATTTCATGATCTGTAAAGACTGCAAGTGCAGCATCTTCAAGAATAAAACCTTTCTGAAATACGCCGACGTGAAAATGAACATCTACCTCATGATCAGAAAGCATTGTCTGCATGCGGTTGCTCTGGCTCTTATTATCAGACTGGATGAAAACAGAATAGTTTTTTTCCAAAAGTTGGTCGATATCATCAGAAAGAAGGGACAATTTGCTATTATAGTTCATCTGGGTTTTGCAGGAAAATTCTATATATGAAGTTACAGCTTTTATATCAGCTTGCGTGAGATGAAGTGTTTGAAAGTATTTCATATCAAGGTCAGTTTGTTTTTTAAAAAGAGCACAAGGTTCAGGGACAAATTCGGAATTCACATGTGAAATCTTTTTTTCATAATTCTCATGAACTTCTTCAAAAAGATGCGTTTCTGCACCTGCGAATTTTTCTTCATCATTAAAAGCTATAATGCAATCTTCAAAGTTAAAGTAGGATAGAAAAGAGGATGTCTCCTCAACTAGTAATGATATATCATGTTCGATTCCCTCATAAAATGCATGTTCAGCTATCCGATTCTGAAGGCGTTCTGGAATATTTGTTTTTAGATGTTCCAGCGAAAGTTCGCGTATTGGTTGTGCAGTAATTTCAGTTAGATCTTCTCTCAATGAGAGCTGGGATGACAGATCGAATTCACGGATCGAAGTTATTTCATCACCCCAAAATTCCAATCGGAGAGGGTTCTTATATTGGGGTGAGAAAATATCAAGAATACCGCCACGTTTACTTATCTCACCGGCTTGAGTAACCTGTGAAGTATTCTGGTATCCGGCAGAAACAAGATGGGATAGTATCGAGTCTATATTGTATTCTTTATCTTTTTTTAGAGTGAGAAGAAGTTTTTTGTATATTTCCGGCTGACTGATGGCTCGAAGTAATTCTTTAAATGAGACAACATAAATGCCGGTTTTTCCTGAAACTGCTGCGGAAAGTGTATTGCTTCGTTCGAGTTGAACTGTTTTTCTTGGAGAGAAAGGTTCGTATGGAAGCAGTTCGTACCCGGATAGATGAAAAATATTTTCTTTACCCAAAAGCACTTCGAGATCGTCGCAGGCATGTTGTGCAATTGAGTCATTTTCAGTAACAAGCAATATGGATTTATCAGAATTGCTGAAAACATGGCTAAGTGCAAGAGTTCTTGCAGAGCTGTTCAAGCCGGAGAGACGCAGTTTCTGTACCGTGTTTACCAATTGAAGCAATCTCGAAAATTGGCTTGAGCGCTTGAGATACGTTTCTAATTTTTTATAAAACATGCATGAATTTTGTTTGATTTAGTTTACATTTTTTAGATGAACAAAATTTCCAATCGGTATTATTTATTCGCAAGTTTTCCGATATCTGACGGTTTATCCGTTGAGGAATCCAAGCATAGAAATTAGATCATTATTCTGATGAAGCGCATTATATTGTGGCAGGACAGAAAAATATTTCATAATAACAAAATACAGGGATACCCCCAAAATTTCGACGTAGATTCTCTGAATAGTGTATGAATAAATGATTTGCAGAGAAATCTTCGTGGGAAATTACTTTTAGAAAAACTTTTAATTTTAATCCTACAGTTAAGTCAATTGCAAC
>JACNJG010000135.1 GCA_014382685.1 Candidatus Cloacimonadota bacterium | reverse complement strand
AGAGTATTGATTTTTTCTTCATTAATTTTTTTAGAAATTGCTTTTCAGGAATATCATAATCCGGCAGATCATTTGTTGCTCGTCTGTTATCATAAAAGAGGTTATCCTTTATCTCAAAATTTTGGGGGACTTCATGCATCGCGAGAGATGTCTGATAACAATAGTAATCCGGGGAATCATATTTTTCATTTTGCCCTGATTTTACAATGATATTTCCAACCATGTTGCCTGACTCGGTTTCTTCATCAGATTTCGTTATTGATATTCCGCAAGCACCAACATTATAAATGATGTTATTGCTGATATATGCCCTGGGAGCACCTTTACCCGCATCCCAGAATGCAATCCCCCAAGTTGCAATATCCTCAATGATATTGTTCTCAACTTCACAATCTGCATCAACAAAAATACCGATCCCCTTCCAGTAACGCGCAATGTAGTTATACTTTATTTTTGCTCTGGCATTCCATGTTACACCAATTGCAACACCTCTCCCGCCATTAGGATCGCGTCCGGTTGATTTATCAAATCCACCTATCCTGTTCCCCGTGATCTCAGCTCGGGAATCTCTGTAAAGTGCGATTCCATCCCAGGAATTTCGTAAAATATCATTTCCGATTATTGTTATGTAAGAATTTTCCCGCCCACAGATTCCCATTACACCGGAAATATGCTTTGAGACCAGCAAGTAATCTCCGAGATTATCTCTAATTGTATTATTCCGAATGACTACATCACTGTTTGAGACTACGATCGCAGCGTTGGTTGCCATTTGGGCAGTGTCACGAATAGTGCTGGTAATCGTAAGATTTTCAAGAACACCATTTTCCAGATCCTTGATATATATTCCATATCCGGCGTGTGTATGTATAATAGCCGATCTGTCATCCGGTCCGATTATTGAGATATTCTTTCCGGAAATCGTAATCCCTTTTGTTGCAGGAACTGCTTCATTGGGATCCTGGCAATTACCGCAGGTTGAGTCGATAAAATATTCAGGGGTGAGATGATAATCACCAGGTTCTAATATCACTCTCATGTTTTCTTGAGGTTCCGAAAATAATTCTTCAAGCTGCTCGCTGCTCGAAACGATGTATGTGGTTTGCTTTGCGGCACAGCTTATTAGAAAAACCAACATGAAAAGAAATGGGATATATTTTCGCATAGAATTTACCTCAAACCGTCTAATAAATTCTGAACTTTAAAATCTGAAAAGGCATATGCCTTTCTAATATTATTAGAAAAATCCTGAATTTTTGTGAGTACAAGCTTCCTATCTATCTTCTGAGATGTAGCCATCAAAGAAATAGTCAGTGTGATTTCGAGAAGAATAAAAAACTCGTCAAAAGCTTCTTTATTGAACCAGAGTGTGTTCTCATACCAGTTGAATTCAAGAAGTTCCCTTACTTCTTCAATTTGAAAGAGTTTTTCAAGGAAAGAGTAACATGTTTCTGTTTCAAAACATCTCCACAATTTCTGCTCTGAAATAAGAATCTTTATTAATCTCGTAAGGAAATCTCCCAAATCCGACTGAGTATAGACATTTATCTTCTTAACAAGTATCTCGTCGAGCTCGTAGTCTTCTATGAATTTTTTGCTGGAAATGGGATAGGATTCTCTCTCATATATCAAACCTGTTCGTCTGAGAATAAGCCACAGGAAAAGTGTAAAAAATTGGTCATGAGTAATGGCAAATTTTTCCTCAATAAGGGATACGGTTTTCAGAATATCCTGCCTGTACATTTCGATCAAATCATCCATTTCAAAGGGTTTTTCATCCTTTGAACTGATCGAATGCAAAAAGATTGAAAGTTTTTCAAGAATTTTATCCAATATTGATCTGTCATCAGACACTGAGAATATCTGCTCGTAGGTTTCTTCTGAAATAAGTGAATCAAAGCTTTCATACATTGCTTTGTGCATAATCCGTTTCCTTTCCTTTTCCATATTTTTTACTCCTCCACCTTGAAGATAGGAAGATAACTTTTTGTAAAATTTTTTATTATCATCGTGAACAATCCGAAAATCCATGAACACTGCATATTTAAAAGCTCCAAGCTCCTGAAAAAGTCCATATTCGTGAAGCTCCTTTGCATTTCGAATATATTCAAGCCCTTTGATCGTATCCCGAAAGATCACAAAATAATCTTCCTCATTTGGAATACCAAGAATTTCTGCGATATTTTTTTTAGACCAGACGGTTTCTCCATCTCCATCTTTTTCCGCATAATACGTCCAGCGGATCCATCCCTTTGTATTCTCATACTTATTGTGAAAAATTACAAGCGATTTATTTTGCTCAAACTCATTGGAATAAACAAGGATATCTTCATTTGTGTTACCGTTTTCACATGTAAAATCAAAAAGATGAAAGTGCTCAACATCAGAAAAAAGATGTCTCTTTCGAAGTAAGGGAAAGATCTCTTTTTTATGCCTTTCGATAGAATCAATATTCTCTTGTTCGTCCCATTTGGGTTTATGGAATTCCATGCCATATCGTTCGTGGAATCCCTGAACCTGCCCGTGAGCAAACATCGGCAGACCCGGCATTGTGCTCATCAGAATGCACACACCGAAATATTTGTCATCAGAACTGAATTGAGCAATAGCTGTTTCTTCATCAGGATTACTCATAAAATTCACAAATCGTTTTAAAATTTGAGGATCAAATTCGAGCACGTTCTTGATCGACTGCCTGTATTTGCTGTTTTCTTCATTTTTCAGCATGTTCATAAAAGCGCTGTTGTAAACTCTGTGCATGCCAAGCGTGCGAACGAAATAGCCCTCCATCATCCAGAATGCTTCTGCAAGAAGAAGGGTATCGGGTGCTTCCCCAGCAACTCTGTCAACTACTTCTCTCCAAAATTCAACAGGCATGAATTTATTAAATTCCTGTTTTGACATACTGTATTCGGCTCTGCTTGGAATATCGCCGCCAGTGCCCGGTTCGGGAAACCAGAGACGTTGAAAATGCTTTTTTGAAAGCGTCATTGCAGCATCAAATCGAATTATGGGAAACTGCTGAGCGATTTGTAATATTTGCCGAATAACTGCTTCACGGACTTCCGGCAAAAGGTAATTCAGTTGAGCTGTGTCATTCCAGGGAAAGCTTGTGCCATCATTTCCATGATATATATAGCGAGTTTTCCCATCCCGATGATCGATATATTTGAATACGACTGCTGCATCGGAATGGTCATAATAATGATCTTCAAGATAGATCTCCACATTCGGATGATCTGATAAATTCTGTCCTGTGAACGTGTAGGATGGGAATGGGGTATTTGAACTTTGAATGAACCGGTCAGGATGCTCGTAGATCCAATCCGAATCTATTGCCATATGATTGGGAACCATATCGCAGCCAAGTCTAATTCCATATTTCCATGCTTTTTCCGATAACAGGCGAAGGGACTCTTCTCCTCCAAGAGTATTGGCGATCTGATAACGTTTCAAGGAATATGCAGAAGCAAGAGCATCGACATTTCCCATAAGATGTTTTACTCGTTGCGATGCACGGCTGCGTTCCCAGATACCGATGAGCCACAAGCCGGTAAATCCGCTTTGTGCGAGAAGATGTAGTTCTTCATCAGGAATTTGATCGAGTTTTGTTATTTCTCGCTTATACTTTTCACTTAATTGATCAAGCCACACAAAAATATTCTTTGCGAGAAGCACGAGTGATGGCATCCAATCTTTATCGGGAGAGAATCTTTCGGGCTCATCCCATTCACTACCAAACGAGTAAAGCCGGCTTTCACCCGGACCTGCTAAATTCCATTTTTCTTCCTCTTTAAGAAGATCCAAAGCTTTCAATAAAAGAGCTTTTAGATCACCAAGATATTCATTCCAATTCTCACTTATATATTCGAACTGTTTTTTAAGAGAATTTGGTGCATGTGTGATCGGATTCAAAATAAAATCGAATAATGATTTTTCATTAATTCCAAAATTTTTTTCCGAGTCAGTGAGAATTTTTTTTAATAATTTCGGATCATCAAGTTCATGTATTTTAAAGAATTCTCTATAATTTTTCAATGCGGGATTTTGAGAAAAAAAGTAGTGCTTCAGCCATTCTTCAAAATTTTCCTTATCCTCAACTGTGGGATACTCAGTATTTTCTTTTTTGGATTGATCAAATATATTTTGATAAATATCTCCGAGTATTATCATTCCAAATAATTCACTTGCTTTGATAACTTTTTCAGGATTTTTACTGACGTTATTCTTCAAATTCAATTCGTAAACGATAGACCTGAGGAGCGATAGATCATCTGTCGTAATCCGGTCTATTCTATTTATTATAGGTAGAGCCATGAGATTTTCTTTTACTTTTTTATTAAGGCGCAAGCCCTTCATCGAAATCTCCATTTCAGCCATTTGAAAAAGTGCATCATATCCTTAAAAATATTTTTTGTAATTCTCATGGGGGATTTCATCTTGTCAATTGTTATACTGGAATTTTTACTCATTTCTCTCAAAGTTGAGAATACTTGACACCAATCACACAATATCAGGAAAGAAATATATGAGAAGATTTTATCTGTTCCTCTTGCTTTTGCTTTCCTTTATTCCGGGATTTACCCTTGCTCAAGACAGCCCGGATACTACTTCTGTTTCTCTTGATTCTCTTGATTATTCAGCGAGAAAGATCATATACCACGTTGACAAAGAACAGATAAAACTCATAGAAAAAGCATTCATCAAATATCATAATTCATATATTCATTCGGACTCCATGCTCATTGATCTTGATAAAAAGATCGCATTTTCTCACGGAGAATCAGAGCTATTTGATGGACAACAAAAGATCTTTGGCTCAACGATCTATTATAATATTGAATCTGAGGAAGGACTGCTTTTCGATGGAAGAACCAAATTTGAGGATGGTTATTATGCCGGTGCTAAGTTCCGAAAAGTTGGAAAAGATGTTTTAGACATCGACAATGCTAAGTTCACCACCTGTGAGGATGAATCACAGTATTTCATTTTCAGTCCGAAATTCCGAATATTTCTTGATGAAAAAATCGTTGCCAAACCCGTAGTTCTCTATATTAACTATTTCCCTGTCCTCGTGCTTCCCTTTGCAACCTTCCCGATCAATCAGGAAAGGAGATCCGGGTTTCTACTTCCCGAACCGGGCTACAACAATACAGAAGGAAAATTTTTGAAAGATATCGCATATTTTCTTTCTTTGGGGGATTATGCAGACATGCTTTTTTCGATTGATCTCATGGAATTGACGGGAATTGAATTCAGGTATCGAGCGCGTTATATTAAAAGATACATTCTCGATGGCAGGATTGACTCACGGTTTCTTTACTATCATGAGCAACTCAATGACGATTACCGCCTACGCTGGTCGATCGATGCTTATCACAAGCAGATATTATCTCCCTACAGCAACCTTATGCTGAAAGCTGATTTTGTGAGCGATGCAGATATTCGTAAAACCAGTGACGACCAGGAAACCAGAATGGATCAGTCACTTCATTCATATATTTTTTATAACTATCTGAAAAACAAGAACTCATTCAATACAACTCTTGATTATAAGAAGGATCTTATTGATCAGGATCAGACCTACTACTCAAAAATTTATTACTCTCCAAATAACTCCTCTTTCAGCATATCCGGATATTGTGACTTCAGGGCATACATTTATCCTCAAAAAACAGATAGGATGACCTTGAAACTTCCCTCGATCTCATTTCGATTAAACAGTATGAATCTGGCAAAAATATTCAATAAACAAGCATCAGAATCATCCATTCTAAATAAAATCTACTTTTCTTATAATAATACACTTCTGCATTACGGTGAAGTGAACACTAATGATCCCACGCTTGCACAGCTTCTCTATGAAGACACATACGATTCTCTCGGCAACTATATCTCAGAACACCGAGAAGGGGTCAAGCATATACTCTCTTTAAAATATACTGATGATTTGTTCAAATATTTTAAATTTCAGCAAAGTCTTAATTATAACGAGATCTGGGAAGATAAAGATAAAAATAATAAAAAGTTTGTTCGTGGGTTTGACTACAATAGCTCAACCAGTCTTTCCACTAATATCTATGGTGTATTTAGTTTTTCTAAAGGCAGATTGAAGGCGCTCCGCCATATTATCACTCCAAATATTACTTACACAATGCATCCCGATTTTACGAAAAATGATCGATTTTATAATTTCTCTTCCATATCGATCTCCAAATCAGACCGATCTGAAAAGATCTCACTTGGACTTACTAACATGCTGCAAGCAAAGGTCATTGATAAAGAAGGAAAGCTTAAGGAGCTCAATGACCTTTTCTCATGGAAAACTTCTCTGAGTTACGACTTCCAGAAAAAACCCAAAGGATTCAGCACCTTATCCCACACAATTAATACAATGCCATTCAATATGACTCTTGGAACAACAACCTTAAATTTCTCTAATAGTTTCAAGGGTGTGCAGGATTTCTATACAATGAATGTGACAAATTACTCCCTATCAGCTACATTATCTTTGAAAGGAAATTTAGATTATTTGAATTATTATCCTGTGAAGCCGACTTTTAAAATGAAGGGTATAAGTGCTGATGAAGAGTGCTGCAATGGTTCTCAAAAAAGAGAAACTAAACCATGGGATATAACTTCGTCTTTTTCATACAGCAAAAATACTGAGACAGGTTACTACAGCTCCGGATTGCACAACACACTTCATGTCAATCTAACAAAGAACTGGAGTCTTACTTACTCGAACTATTATAATTTCAAAGAGAATGAGCTTATCAGCCAGAGTATTGACGTGTATCGTGATCTTCATTGTTGGCAGCTCAAATTCGGGTGGAATAAATCCGGTGATTACTGGTCATACCGGCTTGAAATTAAGGTGAAGAAACTTCCTGATCTAAAATTCCTTCAAACAGACAGTAAATCATATTATTAGGATATCTTATGAATAAAGTTCGTGTAATTTTAGCAAAAAATTTTTTACTATGCTTAAAATTGATTTATAAAGGCTTTGTAAATTTCTAATTTCTAATAAAATTTCAAATTCCCAAAACCAAATAAAAGAGGATTATATTTTGTTTTAGCATGATTTGATATTTTGGTTTTGTCATTTTATTTGACATTAGTAATTTGGATTTATAAATTATTTACTTTAATTACTGGCTAATATTTTTTGATTGGTTCTGGATTATCCAGGTTAGGATATCTTATGAAAAACAT
>JACNJG010000089.1 GCA_014382685.1 Candidatus Cloacimonadota bacterium | reverse complement strand
CAAAAGGAAGGATATCATTCACAATGACCTGCGGTTGTGTCATTTCATCAAAGCCAATTTTCTCGATTGTATGATGCATTGAAATTAATAGTCATAACATTCCTCTTTTATTTATTCATCCAAAAGTTTTTTATCTTCCGGTTCATTCAAATAATTCTGTTTTGAAACAACTTTCTTTCCGCTTTCTTCTTCCAATTTTTTACGGGCAATACCAGCTACATTCCCACCGTCTTTTGCGGCTTTTTTAAGTTCCGGAAATCTTTTTGCATCACGATTGCGAGTGATTTCTGTAGTCGAAGCTTCTCCTAACATCGAAAAGATCAATTCCAGATCGTTCATATGATCACGCAGATTTTCACGGTTCAATCCTTTTAAATCTTTATATTGAGAGGGAGTTACTCCAAAAGCTGCTTTAGATATTTCGGCTGTAAGTATGGAATATTCTTTTTGCTCTTTTGCGCAGCGATTCTTCCACTCATCAGTAAGTTCTTCTCGAATCGCAATTCCGCGCATTCGTTTCTCTATCCAATCGTCGGAATAACCTTTTGCCTTATATAATGCTCTTGTTCTTTTGGTTGCCAGTTCAGGGTCATCTATCTCTTTTACTCTCTCGTAACCCACTTTTGCCAGCCAGCGTTTGAAAGGTTCAGCTTTTGGTGATGGAATTGTTTGAATTATACGAAAAAGAGTTTCTGTATTGGCACAATCCGTATTTCTCATTTTCCCATCCGTAGCCTGTAATTTCAACTGTCCGATTTTTTCGGACACTTCAAAGTAACCCTCATCAATTAATTTTTTCTTGAGGTCTCCCCAATATTTTCTTGCTCGATTAGAACCGGTTAGAACCTCAATAATATCGATAATTGAAAACCACCATTCATGATTATAAATAGTTCTTCTTACATCTTCACCTTTAAAAACCGCTATTTTTGTTTCCATTATTTCTCCTACTTTGATAATCTTCAGAAGTTCAATCTACTAATTCCTCAGCAAGAATCAAGGTTTCCGTTCCTTCGTCAATTTTATTTGCTGTTTTAATGATTTTTGCAAGGTAAGAATGAGTTACTAATTTCATTAAATTTTCAACATCTTCATCCAAATTTTCTTCATCTATTTGTCTGATCATTGTAAAAACACCGTCGGGTAAACTGTTGAGTTCTTTTGCTACAAAATACAGGTCGGAAAGATAATCTTTCTTTTCGGGGATGTGTTCTTTTAACCACTCGATTTTATTGATCGCTTCCCCCTTTTTACCTGATGTTGAAACTTGTGTCTTGGAAATGAACATATTGTCTTTTGTATGCTGATAAATTTTCTCAAAATTTTTGGAAACTTTTTTGGGCTTTTCCGAAATCTCTGCCTCAAATAATTCAAATGCTTCTTCCACAGATAGAGCAGAGGATTTGGTTTCGCTTGTTCCCAATCTGAATGTATAATCTTCTGCTTTTTTCCCGAAAATAATAACTCCGGATTTTGATTTCTTTTCCGTTCTCTGTATTCTGGTACGGCGTGGAATGGAAAGAGCTTTTTCAATTAAGTCAGGTTGAGATTTTTTTAGATAATACAGATCATCTTGATATTTGGCGTCCCACGATTCTGTTTCCTGCAATTTCAAAGCTTCATTGTATTTTTGGTGGAAGTAAGATCGCAGTTCTTCATCTTTGGTCAGAACTTTTGTATCTTCGCCGAGAAGTGCGTCTATCATTGCTTTCTTTAAAGTTGATATCTGTTTTACTCGAATTTCCTCTTCACCAATATCAGTCGGGAAATAGTTATAAATATAGAGTTTATCAAAAAGCATTTTCCCAATTCTGTTAATTCTTCCCACTCTTTGAATTACTCTGGTTGGATTATACGGAATATCATAATTGAAAACTGTTCCGGCTCTGTTTAGATTCACACCTTCGGAAAGTGCATCAGTAGCAATAATTATATCATAATCATCTTTCTGGATTTTGTTGGAAGCATCGAAGTTTTCTCTAATAACTTTTTTATTTTCTGTAGAAGAAACTTTGGAAGAATAGTAGAAAGCTCTGATGTTTTTATCTTTGTTAATTTCTTTAAATATATATTTGGCAGTATCGGAATATTCACTGAAAATAATAATTTTTCTTTTGGGATCATTTTTCAATTGTTTTTGAATTTCGATTTTAAAACTTTCAAGTTTAGGATCGGTTTTTATTCCATTCTCAAACCATTCTTTCCGAATATTTATTAGCAAATTCAAATCCTGATCTAAGTCTTTTATGAAATCTTCTTTCAAGTCTTCTTTGGGAATGAAGAACAGACCTTTCTCAAATTGCTTTTCCAGTTCTTTTTCAAAATTATAATTTTCCAGATCATTAAGAGCATCTTCTCCTAAATCCAATGAATTGATATCCGGCAAATTACCTTTCTTAAAAACAGGAACTCTGGCAGCTTTATGATAATATTCTTTCACTGATTCCATTGATTTGATCATCGCATTCAGCGTGCATCGAAAAGCATTTACGGAACTTTCAAAACGAGAAACGAGCAGTCTTCTCATAAAATCCGCCAGATTGGATTGAGCTACTCGAATCGCATCTGCATCGATGTGTTGGTGTTCAGCTTTCAATCTTTCCTTAAATTTCGCTAAATCTTTCAAGTAATTTATGGGCTTGTATCTTGCGCCGATAAATTCTATTTTATCTGTTTTCTTTCCTTTATTTTTTTTGGATTCTTCAGGATAAATTGTATTTAATGTTTTTAGATATAATTCCGCAAGATCACCGAGATAATATTCTTTTTCGATGGGAGCTTCTGCAAATACATATCTGAAACCTTGTTTCTTCAAATCGTTTTTATATTTTTTAATTTTATCAAGGTCTATTCTTGATCGTCTGATAATAACAGGTTCTAAAATATGTCTGATCTTTTTTGCGAGATTTTGAATTCTTCTTTTCAGCTTTGCTTCATCAACATCCTTCTTTTTTCTTTCTTTATTAATTGCTTTGTATTCTTTGATCATTTGCTGAAATTGAAAGGAAAGATTATCGACCGTGCGGATCGTTGATTTAGAAGGAATCTGAAATAATTTTATCATCGCAAAAATATCTTGCGGTCGGTTGTTGAATGGAGTTGCCGTAAGCAGCATCACTTTATTTCCCTGACAAAGTTTGTGTAGATTTATGTAATCATCGGTGTTTTCATTTCTAAATTTGTGGGCTTCATCAACGATTATTAATACTTCTTCATCATTCCAAACATTTTGTAGATGATCTAGTGCTTTATCAATCGAACCTGTTCCGAAAACAACAGCAATAAAATTAAAAATAGTTCGATATTCTTTATCCCATTGATAATGCAGGTGCGGAGGAGCTATTATTATCACTTTTTTTCTCATATTAAAAGCAACTGTGGAAGCAATAATACTTTTCCCCAGTCCAACAACATCAGAAATTAAAACTCCGTTATGTTGTTCTATAATTTGTATGGATTTTCTGACGGCATCGATCTGATACTTCAGATTAAAGAATTGTCCGTCCGTAATTTCATCAGGAAAAGCAATTTCACCAGATTCTTTTATGGCAAAATATTCAATTAATATTCTAATGTAAAATAAATATGGTTTATAGAGTTTATCGATCCAGACCTTCTCGAAAACTTCTTCCATAAATTCATCCAGATTTCCTTCGTTCACAATATTAATTGCTATTTCCCACAATTCATCAAAAATTCTTTTTCCTTCCGGATATTCATCTCGCAGAATCACATTAATTTCGTGCTGTCCCTTCAAACCTGCTCTTGTCAGATTGCTCGATCCGGTAATCATTGTTCCCGGATTTAAACCATTTTGATTTACTTCATCTTTGTGCTCAAATAAATATAATTTTGCGTGATTTGGATGTTCTGTTTTTCTGATTTCCAGCGAACCGTCTTTTATTTTGCTGAAGAATATCCTGAAGGCTTCCTGCTTTTCTTCGGAATCAAAATAATCAGTATCATTAAATATCTCTACAAAAGATTTAAAGTAACTTTTCTTGATCTCCAATCTTGATTGGTTAATTTCCTGAATGATGGTGAATTCTTTAATCTTGTTGGACAAATTTTTTTCGATATTCATTCCAATTAGGATTTTCATTTTTTTATCGTTAATGTTTTTATAGATTTGCTCGAAACCAGAAAAATAAAAATATCCTACAAGAAAGAAAAGGTTGTTTGAACTCGGTAAAATATTATCAATAATCTCGGAAAGAAACTCTTTTTGATTTGTAACCAGTTTTGCCATTTTCGATTTCCTCACGTATAAATATTGCTGATTTTTTCCAAATCAACATCTCTGCTATTGATTTTATGTCCAAATTATTGTCAAATATAAAACAAAAATAATACAATTATTTATAACTTCACTCCACCGTAAAATACCGATGCACTATCTTCAATAAATTCTTCCAGCCGGTCATCATCATTTTTATGTTTGTACCGTATAATGCCTGCACAATTCCTTTCAAGCCATCATACACTTTCTTACTATAAGGATGCCACCAGATATTTTTTCGTACAAAAGGAAGGATATCATTCACAATGACCTGCGGTTGTGTCATTTCATCAAAGCCGATCTTTCCGTGAGTCCGCCCAATACCCGATTCTTTGAAACCACCCCAAGGTGTTTCTGCGAGTCCATGACTCATGAGATGGTCATTTATCGTCACTGCACCAGCTTTTATTCGGCGCGCTATCTGAATTGCCTGTGCTTTATTCTTAGACCAGACAGAACCCGTCAAACCAAGATTGGAATCATTTGCAAGCTCGACTGCTTCTTCCATATTTCTTACTTTCATAACTGCAACGACCGGTCCGAATGTTTCATCCTTCATTACCTTCATGCTGTGATTAACTTCCGTGAGCACTGTGGCAGGATAGAAATTCTGATATCCCTTAGGAATTTTGGCTTGTGCAAATATTTTGGCACCTTTATTAAGAGCATCTTTAACATGAGCTTTCACAGTTTCCACCTGACTTTGTTTGGTCATCGAGCCCATATCCACATTATAATCTGTATCATATCCCATACGAAGGTTATCGACCTTGTTTTTCAACGTATATAAGAACTCATCATATACTTTTTCGTGAACATATATACGCTCTACACCTCCGCAGGATTGTCCAGCGTTGGAGAGTCCAGCCCACACAGCTCCGGTCGCAGCCCTGTAAATATCTGCATCCGGGCATACGAGCATTGCATCATTTCCACCGAGTTCGAGAACGAGCGGTGTGAGCGTTTCGCCAGCTTTTATCATGAGCTTTTTCCCGATTGGAACTGATCCTGTGAAGAATAGTTTATCAACACCATTATTTAGGAATACATCTCCTGCTTGCAAGCCGGGTATATTTACATAATTGAATACATTCTCAGGAAGTCCGGCGGCAAGAAAGCATTCTTCGAGTTTTCGTCCAACCATCTGCGTATTTGATGCGACCTTGAGTACGACAGTATTACCTGCGAGTAAAGCCATCACCACCTCTGAAAAGGGAATACCGAATGGATAGTTCCATGGAGAGATTATACCGATAACCCCAAAAGGAACCCGGTATAGAGCACTCTGCTTGTTCGCAAGAAAGATGTTGCCGAACCAGATCCCTTTTTTTCTCAGGAAACTTCTCGCTCTGCTGCAATAGTATGAAAGCGCCATGGCTGCAGGTATAAGTTCTGTAGAAATGGCATCGATTCTCGGTTTCCCATTGTCTCTTGAGATCACTTCCGCAAGTTCGTCAAGGTGGTTAACCATATAAGCTCTTACTTTCTTCAAATAATATACTTTTCTTCCAATAGGAATTCTCGCCCAACCGATTTGAGCAATTTTTGCCTTTTGTATGATATCTTTAACCTCTCCCGGAGTATCCAATTTCGAGTACCCAATTATTTCGCCGGTTGTTGCATTGTAAGAAGTTGTCGAGTTTTCGCTTGTTGGTGTAAAATTTTCTGAGTTCATGGTATTATCCTTTTTTTTTATTCTTCCGGTAAATTCATCCATCGAAGCATTTACACCGAGAATATTTGAGACAAAGTCAAACACCTTGACCGGCAGCAATCGCATGAGCCATACTGTATATACCAGCAAAGGCATTATTACTCTGCTTTTATCCTTTTTTATTGCATTGAAGATCCGGCGTGCAACTCTATCTTCTTTCAGGATCGGGAGTAGAAATGAGAAACGAGACTTCACTCCTTTGAACATGCCGGTATCAATAAAATAAGGACAGACCACAGTGGTTTTTATATTCAATCCCTCCTTATTGAATTCCTGCCTAAGTGATTCATCAAGACCAAAATTTGCAAATTTTGTAGTGGAATACACCGAAAGATTTGCGACTCCGGTTATTCCGGCAGAAGAAGCGATCGTGACAATATGTCCGCTGTTTACGTGTCTCATCTCAGGTAGAAATGCCTTGATCGTCCACAGATGAGCCATCAGGTTGATCTTTATGGTTTTCTGAATTTCTTCATCAGAATATTCCCAGTAGGATTTGCCAAAGACAACTCCTGCATTGTTCACCAGAATATCGATCTTCCCGATTTCTTCTTTAACTTTTTGTGCAGTAGCTTCGATTTGCTCCTTATCAGAAACATCGCAATAATAACCGGTTGCAGACAATCCCCTCTTTTTTATAGCATTTGTCACCTCATCCAGGTGCTTCTGATTAATATCCCAGATAACAACATGAGCTCCTTCAATTGCCATCAGATATGCAAGCTTTTTCCCGATGCCTGAAGCTCCCCCGGTTATCAAAACATTCTTGTTCGCTATTATGCTCATTCTATCCTCGATTCTTACTGTTTTAAAATGACAGTGCAAAGGTGAAAAAAAACGTCAATAAATTCGTGAAATGATGGTATGGAGTAAAATATCCGTGATGTTTTATACAACATCGAGTATGCTGCACTACATATTAATGTCATCTATTATAAACAAGATTGGAATCTTGTTTTACAATGTAACCCAACAGCCGTAGTGAAACGAAGACTGACCTGTCACGTCGTAATGAAATGAAGACTGAAATAAAATAAAGATGGGAGAAGAATATCCACCAGTTGGTGGAGGAGGTGTGTTATGCAGGTGCAGGATGAACTTGCACCTATCGTAGAATTTCTTCTTTATAAAAAAAATGGCTCCACAGGAGGGATTTGATCCGCCAACTGGCGGATAACAGCCACCTGCATCTACCGCTGAGAGAGGACTTTTTCTCGAATAAATTTCCTTCCTTGATAAGACTTCAATTCCTTCTCTCGTTTCATTGCTTCTGCTTTTATATCAAATTCTTCGTGATAAACCAATTCCCACGGGATATACTTTGCGGTCCAGCCTTTGATCCCTTTATTGTGAAAATATAATCGTCTTTTAATATTGTTTGTGTATCCAATATAAATCTTATTATATTTGGAAGAATGTAAAACGTACGTATAATATTTCATTTCCATAATTCCTATTTATTTTTTTCATCCTTCGAC
>JACNJG010000134.1:3744-7550 GCA_014382685.1 Candidatus Cloacimonadota bacterium | reverse complement strand
TTGATCAAACCCCTTCATTTTGAGAAAAGCACCATCAGAAAAGAAAATCCCTTTATGATCATCGTCACTATTCTTATGATGCTTTTTGTGATAAATTTTGCACCTCAGAAAACCGGTTTAGTAGGTGTATCCCGTATAGAAGGAATTATTTTCCTCTTGCTTTTTATCGGCTTTGTTTTTTATTTATATCGCATGGCGCAGCGGGATCGCAAAGATAATCATGATAATGTAGAATCGCAATCCCCGCTTTTAAAAAATTTATTTCTAACGATTTTAGGCGGAGCAGCTATTGCGTACGGTGGTCATCTTGCAGTAGAGAATGCAACTAAAATTGCCACTTTGTGGGGTGTGAGTGATAAGGTTATCGGGATGTCGGTTGTTGCGCTGGGAACTTCGATACCGGAAATCGTAACATCTATCGTGGCAGTCACAAAAGGCAAGGTTTCGATCGCAATTGGTAATATTGTAGGCAGTAATATCTTCAATATCTTGTTCGTTCTTGGTATTGCTTCGACCATTAAACCTATCGTTCTTGCTTCGGATGTATTTATAGATGTAGCTGTGTGTCTCTTTGTTTCCCTGCTGTTTTTTGCCTCTTCACGATTTCTCAAAAATATCGGGCGTATTCAGGGGTTTACCCTCATTGCCATATATGTTGTGTATATATTTTTTCTTTTTAAATAGATCTTATGAAACCGAGTAACTTGACGAAAAAATTACCATTCTTTTTTTCCAGAGCGGAGGTAGATTGATAGAAATAATTCAAAAAAAATGCATTGGTTGCAGTAAATGTATTCCTGTGTGTCCGTATCAGGCAATAACACTTGTTAATAAGATAGCAGTTATTGATCTGAATGCCTGCACATTGTGTGGCGCATGTGTGCCGGAATGTCCTGTTGATGCGATAATTATCGAAAAGAAGCAGGATCAGGCAGCAAATTTTGCCGATTATTCTGGTGTGATGATTTTTGCAGAACAGAAAAATGGCACAGTCATGCCTATCACTTTTGAGATACTCTGCAAAGCACGAGAGCTTGCGGATGCTCTTGGCAAAGAAGTCACCGCAGTATTGCTCGGATATGGCTTTCATGACCAAGCAGAAGATATTATCCATCATGGTGCTAATAAAGTGATAGTTGTTGATGATAAATTTCTTGAGAATTTTCTTGATGAACCATATACACAAGCGCTTGCATATATTGTGAACAAATATAAACCGGAGATACTTCTTAGCGGCGCTACTGCAATAGGTCGCTCTTTTATTCCGAGACTTGCTGTTGAACTTCAAACCGGATTGACTGCGGACTGCACCGATCTTGATATTGATTCTGAAACAAAAGAGCTTGTGCAGACGCGTCCTGCCTTTGGCGGTAATATCATGGCAAAGATCCGTACCACGAATTATCGTCCTCAAATGGCAACTGTCCGACACAAAGTTTTTGATCCTCTACCAAAGGATGAGACTCGAAAAGGGCAGATCATTCAGGAAAAAGTTACCTTTGATGCAACTAAATTCTTGTCTAAATTTCTTAAATTTATAAAAGATGAAACTCAAAGTGTGAAAATTACTGATGCCGATATCATTGTGACAGGTGGACGCGGGATCAAATGTGCTGAAAATTTTTCTCTGATAAAAGAGCTTGCCTCAACACTGGGTGCTGCAGTTGGCGCATCCAGAGCTGCTGTTGATGCCGGTTGGATACAGTATTCTCACCAAGTCGGGCAGACAGGTAAGACAGTCAAACCAAAGATCTATATCGCTTGTGGAGTATCAGGTGCGATTCAACATCTCGTGGGTATGCAGTCCTCGGATATCATTATTGCGATCAATAAAGACAAAGATGCTCCGATCTTCAAGGTTGCTGATGTGGGCATTGTAGGCGATCTCTTCGAAGTGATCCCACAGCTCGTAAAGCAGCTTTCTAAATAATAATTTTTATGTAATATAAAGTTGGTAACCATGGAATTTACAAATGTTTTAGTTGTAAAGAATGCCAAAGTGCATGGAGTGAATAATCTCTATGTGACAAACGGCAAATATTCTGATAAATCTTATGATAAGATCCAGGCAGATTGTACAGGGCTTGTTGCCTATCCCTCGCTCATCAATATTCATGATCATCTTGTTGGAAACTGGGTACCAAAGGGCGCTCCAGGCAGACCCTATTCAAATACAAGCATTTGGGTTGAAGAACTTAATGAATCCGATCCAGTGAAAGAGCGCGATAAATATCTGAAAGCACCAATGAACCATCTTATGGAAGACGCCGGATTGGATCTGGCAATGCTTGGTGTGTATAAAAATATCTTTTCAGGTGTGACTATTATACAGGATCACGTGCCACGCCAGAAAGAAGAGTATTATCAGTCCTTTCCAATTAAGGTTATTTCTGATTTTCAGCAAGGACATTCCATTACCGGCAAAAACTGGTGGGGTGGAGATGAGCTTCCTGAAGAGATGATAAAAACTAAAGGGAAAATTCCCTTTATCATTCATCTCGCAGAGGGTAGCGATGACCTTGCGCGAAGTGAGTTTAATGAACTGGTGGAACAGGGACTGCTAAAAAGCAATTCAATTCTTGTTCATTGTACAGCGATTACGACAGAGCAGTTCAAGCAGATCAAAGCAGCAGGAGCGAGCATTGCATGGTGTCCGAACTCAAACATCTATCTGCTTGGAATTACACTGGATATTGATACGGTTTTGAAGTTGGGGATCAATATATGTCTTGGTACTGATTCGACATTATCAGGAAGTACAAATTTATTGAAAGAGATCATATATACGAAGCAGACATTTCCCGAGATTTCAAGTGAAGCACTTTTCAAAATGGTGACTGAAAATCCTGCAAAAGCGCTTATGCTCGATACTTATAATGGTAAGATCGAACCCGATGTCGATGCTAATCTGCTTCTGACAAGAATGAACAAAAAAGACCCTTATGAAAATTTTGTGACACTGAATGCCTGCGATATTGAACTGCTCATGCATGTTGGAAAACCGATTTTCGGAAAGGTCGAATATCTGAAATATTTCTCCTGGGATGCGAAGGATTATTATCTCTTTGAATGCAGTGATCGCAAAATGTTCGTAACAGGGCATCCTGAAGATATTCTTAAAAAGGTAGAAAAGAAGTTAGGATATAAAAAACATTTCGATTACCTGCCCTTTTAATGGAAATATCTGAAATTTTTTATAGTTTGCAAGGGGAGTCCTCATACGCTGGACTCCCTTGTGTTTTTGTACGCCTTGCGGGCTGTAACTTGCGCTGTACATACTGTGATACTAAGTATGCGTATGAGCCGGAATTTTCACTTTCGATTGATGAGATTTTAAAAGAAGTTGAAAAATATCATCCTGTTAAACTCGTTGAAATTACAGGTGGGGAGCCGCTTTTGCAAACTGAATCTGTTGAACTAATGAGGCATTTGCTCAATAAAAAGTATAAGGTTCTGCTTGAAACAAATAATTCTATCTTATTGAAAGGTATTCCGAAAGAAGTTATTAAGATCGTTGATTTCAAAACTCCATCGAGCGGAATGTACAATAAAATTTTATGGGATAACATCAAATATTTCAATGATCATGATGAGCTGAAATTTGTGATCGCAGACAGGCAGGATTTTGATTGGTCGATTGAGATTGTTGAGAAGTATGATTTGCTAAATTATCAAATCCTGTTCTCTCCGGTACATGAGAAATTAGATAAGAAAGTTTTAGCTGAATGGATATTGGAAACAAAGTTGCCTATTCGATTGAATATACAACTTCATAAATTGCTTTGGGGAGATGATCGGGGAGTGTA
>JACNJG010000134.1:0-3584 GCA_014382685.1 Candidatus Cloacimonadota bacterium | reverse complement strand
ACAGATATGGTCATATTTGGATTTTAGCGAATTATATTCATTATCTCCAATATACTCACAATGTAATGCGAATTGGAGCCATACTTGTGTTTCAGCAGCTTCAGCATCCGAGTCACTAAGTTTACTCACAAAGTGAGCAGGATATTTTCTCTTTCTCCATGCCTCTGCAATATTACTACAAACTGACCGTGAAGATCGTCTAATTTGATCTATCAAAGAATATTTCTCATCTTGTGGCCATTTTTTTGATGAATCATATATTTGCATTGCGGCTTCAAATGATAGTTTATATACTTCCAGTTCTGTAAAATCTAAAATTATCTTAGAATGTTCTTTTAAATTATCCATACTTATAACTCCATCGTATTCTTTCCCTTTTCACTCTTCTCTTTTCACTCCTCTATCTTTGATAATTAGGTGCTTCCTTTACTATTGAAACATCATGGGGATGGCTTTCTTTAAGGGATGCTGAGGTAATTTTTGTAAAAATTGATTTACTTCTCATTTCCTCAATTGTTGCGGCTCCGCAGTAACCCATTCCTGCTTTAAGTCCTCCAAGCAACTGGAACAAGTAATCAGAAAGAGGTCCTTTATATTCAACCCGACCTTCTATACCTTCGGCGACAAGTTTGATGCTCTCGGTTGGATTGCTCGTTTTCACATCATCCTGAAAATACCGGTCTTTACTACCGGCTTTCATTGCGCCGATCGAGCCCATGCCGCGATATGTTTTATATCGTCTTCCTTCATAAATTATATCCTCGCCCGGGCTTTCATCAGTACCGGCAAAGAGTGAGCCGATCATCACTACACTTGCACCGGCAGCAATCGCTTTAGCAATGTCGCCTGAGTATTTGATACCACCGTCAGCAATGATTGGAACTTCGTTCTGTGCTGCTTTTGCACATTCCAGTATCGCTGTGAGTTGGGGTACTCCTACTCCTGCGATCACACGTGTAGTACATATAGAACCAGGACCGATTCCCACTTTCACAGCATCGACTCCGGTTTTAATAATATCTACCGTAGCTTCTGCAGTGGCGACATTTCCTGCAATGATATTTTGATCAGGAAACTTCCTTCGCAAATTTTTCATCGCTTCCATGGCTTTCACACTATGCCCATGAGCTGTATCTATGACTATCACATCTACATCTGCATTGATAAGTTCCTGAGCACGTTCAAGATAATCTCCACCAACGCCGATCGCTGCACCTGCAAGAAGTCGTCCTTCTTCATCTTTAGCAGCATTGGGATATTTGATGCTCTTCATGATGTCTTTCACAGTTATCAAGCCCTTGAGAGAATAGGAGTCGTCAACAAGAAGCAGTTTTTCTATGCGGTGCTTGTGCAAAAGGGCTGTTGCATCTTCGAGAGAGATGCCGTCCAACGCAGTGATCAATTTTTTTGATGTCATCAGATCAGAAACTTTTTTATACATGTCATCTTCGAACATCATGTCTCTGTTTGTGATTATTCCAACGAGCTTGTTCCCTTTTGTTATGGGAATTCCTGAGATGTTATGTTCGTGCATAACATCATGAGCGTCTTGCAAGCGGGCATCGGGACTTAGAGTAATGGGATTGTGTATGATAACACTTTCCGAGCGTTTCACTTTTTGTACAAAGGATGCCTGCTGCTCGATGGTCAGGTTTTTGTGAATAATGCCTATACCACCTTCTTTTGCCATAGTAATAGCCATCTTTGACTCGGTCACTGTATCCATAGCTGCGCTGATAATTGGGATATTGAGCGGAATGTGCCGTGTGAGTTTTGTCTTCATGTCCACATCTCGTGGGAGTACTTTTGATTTTCCCGGAATAAGGAGAACGTCATCAAAAGTTAAACTGTCATATAATATTTTTTCTTTCATATCTTAATAGTCGAAATCACTACCCTTTATAAATTCCCGCAAAATCGAATTTCGGGGAATGGGTATTACCGGAATGGTTACAAAGAAAGAGAGTAAGTTTATCAATCTTTGAGCTTCCGAATATTGTTCACTTTCCTGAGTGATCTTCATCAATTCTGGAATTGCGATCCTTTTTAAAACACCGAGTTCATATACAAGTGCAGAGTTGAACATGACATCCGCTTCTTCTTGAAAGGAAAAAACAAATTTTCTTTCTCCGGCACGAATGGAATCCCAGCGTTTGATGGTCTGTTCCGCATCGTATCCGCGGAAAAATGTATCACGGACAATTCTGCGGATAATGCGTGTATCCGAGGTTGAAATACGATTAAGATTATCTAAGTTCAGTTGCGTGAGCGCACTCACATAGATTTTATATTTATTTTTTCTTTTTATAGATGGAGTCAGGACATCATTCAATCCGTGAATTCCTTCTAAGATTAATATTTGATCTTTATCGATATGAAATTTAGTGCCGTGTTCTTCACGTTTTCCGTCTCTGAAATTGTATTTGGGGATCTCGATCTCTCCACCAGCAAGTAATTTTTCAACGTGCTCATTTATCAATTCTTTATCGAGTGCATGGATGGATTCGAAATTGTATTCGCCCTGCTCGTCCTTTGGAGTTCTTTCTCTATCTAAAAAATAGTTATCAAGAGAGGTCACAAAAGATGAAAGACCAATCACTTTCAACTGAATTGCGAGCCGTTTCACAAAAGTAGTTTTACCGGACGCAGAAGGACCTGAAATCAGAACAACAATTCCGGAATTTCTTTTTTGATGAATATCTTCGGCAATCTCAGCGATCTTCTTCTCATGCAGTGCTTCCGAAACCTGAATGATCTCGTTTATCTCAAAATTTTCCACTTTCTGGTTCAGCGATGCAACATATGAGAGATGAAGTATATTGCCCCAGCGCTCATATTCCGTGAATATTTTTAGCAGATTGGGCAAAGGGCGGAATGTTCCGATCTTGTCCGGGTAATCAACAGAAGGAAATCTAAGTATAAGACCCGGTGGTACATATTTCAAATCGAAAAGTCTGAGATAGCCGGTTGATGGAACGAGGGGTCCATTAAAGAAATCATAAAGCTCTGCATATTTATAGATAAGAATGTTTTTCTGATGATAATAATCTAACATTTGAAGCTTGATCTCGTCTTTTTTAAAGTATTGATATGCCTGTCTTGTAGTAAGATACAAAGGTTCGAAGGTTTCATCCTCAGCTATCAAGTGCTCCATTCTCTTTTTTATCTTCTCTACGTCATCTTTAGTGAGCAAAAATCGGGAAAAAGTCTCAATATAACAGCCATCACCAAGAGAATGTTTTACCTGGATTTTGGGGAGCTCAAAAAGCTCATTTACAGCACGCATGAAAACAAAGATAAGAGAATTCTGATAGATGCTCAAGCCCTCTCTCGTGCCGATATGCACATATTCTACGGTGCAGTCGGAATCAATAACATAATCAAGAGGATAAATGATATTATCTATCTTCACTGCAACAACTACATATTGAAACTGAATGCGTTCCTTCTTTAGAAGCAATAAGGGAGTAATTTCCTTGTCGCAGTTACATATTTTGGATAAATTGCCATTTTTGATAATTTTAATTTCCATATAAAAACCTTGAGCCCAATCATTATGACCCTAAATCCTTGTCAAATTTTTC
>JACNJG010000051.1 GCA_014382685.1 Candidatus Cloacimonadota bacterium | reverse complement strand
TGGCGATCAAAGCAATCGAAAAAGGCGTTAATGGAATTCGTATCAATCCCGGAAATATTGGAGATACATCAAATGTAAGAATGGTTATCGATGCAGCAAAGCAGGCACATATTCCAATCCGTATTGGTGTTAATGCCGGTTCGCTTGAAAAAGATATAAAAAAGAAATATGGCGTGACTGCTGACGCACTTGTGGAAAGTGCTCTCCGGCATGTTCGCTTTTTTGAATCACAAAATTTTTATAATATTAAACTCTCATTAAAAGCATCATCAGTTCCATTAACTATATCTGCGTACAGAAAGATCAGCGAGAAGTGTGACTTCCCATTACATCTCGGCGTTACAGAAGCCGGTACGGCTTTCTCAGGCACGATTCGTTCTTCAATTGGCATCGGAACACTACTTGCAGAAGGGATCGGAGACACTATACGTGTATCGCTGGCTGATGATCCTGTTGAAGAAGTGAAAGTCGGTTTGGAACTTCTTCGTGCTCTCGATCTACGGAAAGGTCCGCACATAATTGTGTGCCCAACCTGTGGAAGAACTGAGATCGATATCATCAGCATTGCAAAGGAAGTGGAAAAAGAAGTTCAGAAATTGCAGATCAAAAAAAATATTTCAATTGCAGTTATGGGCTGTGTAGTTAATGGACCCGGTGAAGCAGAGGAAGCAGATGTTGGCATTGCAGGTGGTAAAGGACTGGCAGTGCTTTTCAAAAAGGGAAAAATAATCAGAAAAATTCCTGAGGAGCAGATCGTAGCTGAATTGCTCAAAGAAATAAACACAATATTATAATTCCTCAATGAAAACCATCTGTTCTGTCATAGATGTAGGAACTAATTCAATTCTGTTACTCATCGCTGAGAAAGCACACAATTCATGGAAAGTTCTTCATCGTGATGCACAGACTTCTTCGCTGGGAAAAGGTATGAAGAATGGTTTTCTAACAAATGATGGAATTAAAAAAGCAAAAGCAATTCTTAAGAATTTTATCCTCACATCCAGACGTTACGATTCAAATAAAATTATCATAACAGGTACTTCTGCTTCCCGAGAAGCGAAAAACATTTCCCATCTTTCCAACTGGCTCCGATTCAATTATGATCTGAAGTATCATATTCTTTCAGAAGAACAGGAGATCTACTATATCTATCTTGCAAACATATACGAGTTTGATGAATATGAAAATCTCATTATTTTTGATATTGGCGGTGGCAGTACGGAATTTATTGTTGTTAAATACGGTGATATAAGCTATTCAACAAGCTTGAAAATGGGTGTTCGAAGATTGAATAACCTTTTCGAATCTGATAAAGAAAAATATGCTTTTTGTCAGGATATACTAGCACAGTCCGAAATCCAGGAACATGTCCCCTCTTCATTTGAGGTTGTCGGTGTGGGCGGTACAGTGACGAATCTCGTTGCGGTAAAACAGGGATTAAAAGTTTGGGATTCGGACAAAGTGCACAAGCAAATCCTCACGCTACAGGATGTTGAATATTTCAAATCAGTTTGGCAGATACTATCCTATGATGAGATAGAAAAATTAATTCCCTTTGATCCCCATCGATCTGATGTGTTGTTGTCAGGAACTATACTTCTTGAATGTATTTTTTCTTATCTTAAGATTGATAGGATCTTTGTGAGTGATCTCGGTTTACAGTTCGGAATTTTGCAGGATATTGAGAGTTTTTAATTCGCAAGATTTTAATAGGACGCAGACCCACACAGATTAAGCTGATTATCGCAGATATAGATTTTAATGTAACTTTCAATTTCATTTTATATGTAAATCAGTGTATATCAGTTAAATCAACCTTTATATGAGTTCGAATATTTTTTTGCTTTTCTGGGAGTGAGTAAATTTTTCTTCTTATTTCTGGTTTTATTCCGAAATTCAGGATTAAACCTATCTCGTATTTTGTAGCTTTGAGATAATTTAGAATTTGAGCATCATCTTCGGGACTAAGGAATTTATTTGCTTTTAATTCAATGATAATCTTGTCGTCAACAACTAAATCAGCAAAATACTCACCAACAAGTTGTTCCCGATAATACACCTTGATAGGCTTCTGTGATTCAACTTTATAGTTTTTTGACTCGAGCTCGAATTTCAATGAATTCTCATACACCTTCTCAAGAAATCCATAACCAAGCTTGTTATAAACTTTGTAAAAACAATGAATGATATTTTTCGTTAAATCCGAAAATTTATATTCCATATTCATCTTGCCCTATATATTTTCTATTTTATAGTCTTTATCAGCGGTTATCAGTAACATCAGCGTTCATCTGCGTCCCATTATGATTCTAATAGTACATAGATTCGCCTGAATGTCTTAGCAGATGAACTCTAATTCGTGAAGAAATCAAAGATATTAATTAAAGAACTCGTTGTAGCTTTATATATCTCAGTATATTTGCACCGCGTACAGGTGACGGTGGTAAATTTTTTGCACTGTACATTAAACAATTTTGTGAAAGTTCCACCTGTTGCCTGGAACTGGTCGGTTTCATATTCTGTGTTTTTGCACTTCGGACATATCCATTTTCCTTGCATTGTCACTCCTACATATGAATATTTTTACTTTTTTGCACCAAAACAAACAGCCCAGGCAGAGGGGAGGCCACCTAGGCTGAGGAGGTCTTTAAAGCGATATTACTACCGCTTTAAGGGGGGAAACTTTATATAAAATTAATCATTAAGATTTTTCTTTTTTAACTGATTCTTCAGGTTTTTTTTCTTTCAGAGTTTCAGTTTCCTTCTCAGGTTCAGGTTCTTCCTTCTTTTCCTCTTCAGCTTTTTCTTCGGCTGTTTCTACTTCTTTTTCTGCCGGAACTTCTTCTACGACTCCCTCATTCAGCGCTTCTTCAACTTCTTCTTTGCTCTCTTCAAGATCTTCCTGCTCCTCTTCAGTTTCCGGTTCCTTTTCAATCTCAACTTTAACTTCTTCTTTTTTCTCAGCTTTAGCTTTTGGTTTCTCTTGCTTTTTCTTCTCTACAGCAGGTTTCTTTGATGTTTTCGGTTTATCAGTTTTTGATTTCTTTTTCTTCTTGTCAGTAATTTCTTCTTCTACAAATTCGACAATAGCTGTGGGAGCTGCGTCACCAATACGGAAACCGGTTTTAATTACTCGAGTATAACCGCCATTTCTGCTTTTATACTTTGGGGCTATTTCATCAAAGAGTTTTTTTACCAGATCTCTATTTTTTAGAATTTTATATGCTTGCCTGCGTGCATGAACAGTACCTTTTTTTCCGTATGTGATCAGTTTTTCTGAAAGACGTCCTGTTTCTTTTGCACGGGTAAGAGTAGTTTCAATTCTCTCATTTTGCAGAAGTGCTTTAACGAGATTATTCAAAAGAGCTTTTTTCTGTCCTAATAGTCTGCCAAATGATGTTGTGCCTTTTTTGCGATGTCTCATTTTTGTTCCTCAATTTTTTTGAGAGTTTCAAGTTGGTCATCAATTTTCTTAATATCCATACCAAGTTTCAATCCGTAACGATCAAGTACAGTTTTTACTTCATCAAGAGATTTCTTGCCGAAATTACGCAGGCGAAGAAGCTGGTTTTCTGTTTTTGCAACCAGTTCTTTTACGAATCCGATCTTTGATGCTGAAAGACAGTTACTGCATCGGACACTCAGCTCAAGTTCACCGACCTTCATTTTCATAAGTTTTTGAAGATTCCTCAGCTCAGGATCTATCTTTTCTCTCTTGATATATTTTGGTTCCTCTTTGAATTGAATAATTGCCTGGAAACAATCTTTTAATATTTTTGCTGCAAGACTAAGTGCATCTTCCGGCATGATACTTCCATCAGTCCATATCTCAAGAATGATCTTGTCATAGTCTATCTTCTCATCAACTCTTTCCCTGCCGATATTGAAATTTACCTTTCGTATCGAGGAATAAATCGAATCAATGGGGATCATCCCTATCTGTATTTCTGATGTGTCATGCTCATTTTCACGAACGTAGCCGATACCGTTATTTGCCCATAGTTCCATGTGAAAATCAACATCATCGACAAGTTCAAGGAGATACAGGTCTTTATTTATGATCTCAACGTTTTTGGGTACGGTGATCTGTCCGGCAGTGATTTTGCCTGGACCTTTTACAGATAATTCGAGCTTTTCTTCTTTAGTACTGTTAATCTTTAGCACAAGATTTTTCAGGTTAAGAATAAGTTCAATATAGTCTTCACGCGCACCAGGTATCGCAGCATATTGATGCTGGAGTCCATGCACCTTCACAAAACGTACTGCACCACCCTGAATTGAAGACAAAAGCACTCGTCGGAAGGAATTTGCTACCGTAGTGCCGAAACCCTTCTCAAAGGGACCGATGGTGAATTTGCCATAGGTTTTTGAATAGGTCTTTTCGTCCTTATCAATATATGTAGGCATTTGTATTGGTTCTAAATCAACCATGTGTACTCCTATGTATTATTTAGAGTAAAATTCAATAATCAATCTATGATCAATATCCTGTGGAAGCTGATCTGCAGTTGGCAGAGCTTTCACATAACCCGAAAATTCTTCAGGATGAACCTCAAGCCAGTTGAACTGATCAAGTGACTTATGTGCTTCCATAGCTTCATGGATATTGGGTATTTGTCTACTTTTACTTCTTATTTCTATCTTTTGTCCGGGTTCAACGAGAAATGATGGAATATCAACTTTTTTACCCTCGACCAGCACATGACCATGATTCACAAGCTGGCGAGCAGCATTTCGTGAGGTTGCAAAACCCATTCTATAGATAGTATTATCTAAACGTATTTCGAGAAGTCTTAAAAGATTTTCACCGGTCACACCTTTCATTTTAGATGCTTTCTTGAAATAGTTCTTGAACTGTTTTTCAAGAAGACCATAGGTTCTCTTTGCTTTTTGCTTTTCACGAAGATGTATCCCATAGTCACTCAATTTTGCGCGATATCTTCTTTTACTCTCTCCGGGAGGCGTATTTCTGCGTTCAATACTGCACTTTTGAGTATAACAACGTGCACCTTTCAAAAAGAGTTTAACACCTTCTCTTCTACATAATTTACATTTTGATCCTAAAAATCTAGCCATTCTGAATCCTCTTAAATTCTTCTTCGTTTGGGTGGACGACAGCCATTATGAGGAATGGGAGTCGTATCAAGAATTGACAATACATTCAAACCTTCTGCCTGAAGTGAACGAATCGCAGAATCTCTTCCGGAACCGGGTCCACTCACCCTAATATGTATATTTCTTAAACCCATATTCAACACTGTGGATGCGATATCCTTTGCAGTCTGCTGTGCTGCATAAGAAGTGCTTTTCTTGGAATTCTTGAAACCATTTTTGCCACAGCTTGACCAAGCGATCACATTACCTTTTCTATCAGTAATTGTGATAATAGTATTATTAAAAGTTGCCTGGATATGGGCTACTCCGTCTGTTTCTTGGAGACGGACTTTCTTTTTTCTTACTGTTTTCTTCTGTTTGCTTTTTACTGCCATCTTTGCTCCTGCTATTTCCTGCCGACTCGGCTACTTCGTGGTCCTTTTCTTGTACGGGCATTTGAATGTGTGCTTTGTCCGCGAACAGGAAGACCGATACGATGACGCAAACCACGATAACAACCAATCTCCATGAGACGTTTGATATTCATGGTTCTTTCCTTGCGCAGATCACCTTCTATCATATAATTATCTCTGATGATATCACGCAGTTTAATAACGTCCTGGTCAGTAAGATCTTTTACTTTTTTATTGATATCGACACCGGCTTTTTCCAGTATCTTATTAGAGGTGGAACGACCTATACCAAAAATATAAGTCAAGCCGATCTCTATTCGCTTTTCATTTGGTAAATCAACACCTGCTATTCGTGCCAAAGTGCCTCCTTGCTTAACCTTGTCTCTGTTTATGTTTTGGGTTTGATGAACAAATTACATATATGCGCCCTTTGCGCTTTACGATTTTACAATCTTTACAAAGTTTCTTTACTGATGCTCGAACTTTCATAAAAAAAATCCTCTATATTATTTATAACGATAAACGATACGTCCCTGGTTAAGGTCATAAGGAGAGAGTTCCATCTTCACCTTATCACCTACAAGAATGCGGATATAGTGCATTCTCATCTTACCGGAAATATGGGCATGAACTTTATGACCGTTTTCCAGTTCCACGATAAATTTCGTGCCGGGAAGCGCTTCAACGACTGTACCGTCAACTTCTATGAGGCCGTCTTTAGCCATCATGAGCTCCTTGTTTTCGTTAAAATTTCCGGTTCATTCTCTGTAATAAGAACTGTGTTTTCGAAATGTGCAGATGGTGAACCATCCATCGTGCAAAAAACCCATTCTTTTTCTACAGTTTTTGAAGTTCCAATATTGAACATCGGCTCAATGGAAATGGTCATGCCCGGTTTGAGCACAGGTCCTGTTCCCTTTTTGCCGACATTCGGTATCATAGGGTCTTCGTGCAATGTTCGCCCGATTCCATGCCCTGTAAGCCATTCTGCCACATACAATCCATTATCCATTGCAGTATTTTCAATTGCTGCAGATATATCTCCGACCCTTTTGCCGGGTTTGCACTGTGCGATAGCATTTTCAAGGGCTTTTCTTGTACAATCGAGAAGGAACTGAACTTCCTTTGAAATAGTTCCAACTAAAAAAGTTCGTGCTCCGTCACCACAGAAGCCATTCATTTTAATACCCACATCTATGCCAATTATATCACCATTTTGTAATACTTTATCTTTTGTCGAATAACCGTGAACGATCTCACTGTTTACTGATGAACATATCGAATATTCATACGGATCAAGACCGTCCATTTCATAACCTTTGAAAGCAGATTCTGCGCCATGTTCTTTCATGATATCTTCTGCTCGGGCATTCAAATCAAAAGCATTCACGCCAGGTTTGATCATGTCATGCAACTCATCAAGGATGAGGGCAACGAGAGCATTACTCTCTCTCATGAGTTTGATTTCCCGGGCATTCTTTATCGTGATCATTCTTATTCAAGTATTTTCACGATCTGCTTGAATACTTCTTCAAGAGAGGTTATGCCATCCACTATGTGAAGAACATTCTTCTTTGTGAAATAATCAATGAGAGGTTCGGCAGTATTATGAAAAACCTTCAACCGATTCTTAATGGTATCGACTTTATCATCATCACGAATTACAAGCTCTGTGCCACAATTATCACATAGGAAGGAATCTCCATCTTTTTTCTTAGGAATTTTATGAATGAGATTATAAATGCTTTTACAGCTCGGGCAATATCGTCGATTAGATAACCGTTTTATTACCTCTTCATCGGGTATATCGATGAGAATGGCACACACTTTTGCATTTGTGGATACATATTCCATATCAAAGAACATTTCTGCCTGTTCTTCATTTCTGGGAAATCCATCAAACAAAGCGCCTTCATCACAATCCGGCTGCAGTACTCTGTCTTTTACCATCTCGATGATAAGATCGTCCGGAACAAGATCACCTTTGTGCATGAATTTATGTGCTTCAATACCAAGAGGTGTTCCTTTATCGATGTTATCACGCAGGATCTCACCGGTAGAGATATGAGGAATATGAAATCTCTCTTTGATATATGCTGCTTGAGTGCCTTTCCCTGCTCCGGGAGGACCCAATAACACAACTATGCGTTTTTTCGTGTCGATCACCTTGATCTTCCTCGCAATTTACCTTTCTTCATAAATCCGTCATAATGACGCATAACAAGGTGAGATTCTATCTGCTTCAGTGTATCGAGCGCCACACCAACGATAATGATCAAACCAGTACCTCCGAAATAGAATGGAAGTCTGGCATATTGGATAAGGAATGTTGGTGTAACTGCGATGAATGCAAAGAATATTGCACCGGGTAAGGTGATACGAACAATCACATTGTTTATATATTCGGCAGTTCTCTTACCGGGTTTACGTCCGGGAATGAAGCCGCCATATTTTTTCATATTTGCTGCAATCTCTGTCGGATTGAGTACAATAGCAGTATAGAAGTACGCAAAGAATACGATCATGATCACATAGAGAGATGTATGCAGGAAAGCACCAGGTGAAAGCCAGCTTGAAAGCATATGCATGAAATCACTATCCTTAAAAAATGTCGTGATCGTTTGCGGGAACATGAGCACGGATTGCGCAAAAATAATAGGAATAACACCTGCAGAGTTTACCTTCAGTGGAATATACGTTGCCTGTCCACCATAGATCTTTCTACCTATGACTCGCTTTGCATATTGCACCGGGATCTTTCGCGTCGCTTCAGTAATGAAAATAACGGCAGTAGTGGCAAGCACCATAAATACTAGGATCGCAACAGCAAGCAAAACGGGAAGAGTACCTGTTGCAACCATCTTGAACATATTTATAAATCCATTTGGATATCGAGCAATAATACCAATAAAGATGATAAGAGAAATACCGTTCCCAATACCTTTTTCTGTGATCTGTTCACCAAGCCACATTATGAGTATAGTGCCGGTTACAAGAGTGAGTATAGTTATAAATTTGAACATCAAACCCGGATATGGAACAACTGCTGCACCGGAAGGAGTAGTAATACTCTCAAGAAAAGTAGTTATCCAGAACGCATTAAAAATACCGACAATGAGCGTACCGTAACGTGTATATTGGGTAATTTTTTTCTGACCTTCAGGACCCTCTTTTTTGAGTTTTTCAAAATAAGGAATTACTCCGCCGAGAAGCTGCATCACAATAGAAGCAGTAATGTACGGCATGATACCGAGAGCAAAGATGGTTGCATTGCTCAGGTTTCCACCCACAAAAAGGTCGATCATACCGAATATGGTATTACCTTGCGTTGCAAAAAACTCTCCAAGCGCTGCGGTATTGATACCAGGAGTGGGAATATGACTCCCTAAACGATAAGCAATAAGAATTCCAAGAGTGAAAAGAACTTTCTTCTTGAGTTCAGGTACTTTAAAGACGTTAAATAGTGATTTTAGCACTATACAACCTCTGCTTTTCCGCCAACTTTATGTATGATTTCAATTGCTTTTTTGCTAAAACCGTTGGCTTTGATTACTTTCTTTTTATCAAATTTATTTTCCTTGTTTGCAAGAACTTTCACCATTTGAACTTTGTGATTTTGAATTTCAATCAACCCACGTTTTTCCATGAGTTCGATATCAATAATGCTTTCATCGATTTCAGCAAGAGTGTTCAATGAGACTATTCTATATTTCTTGGAAAATCTACTATTATTAAAACCCTTAATAGGCAATCTGCGATGTATGGGCGTTTGACCGCCTTCAAACCAGTTAGGAATGCTGGCGCCGCTTCTGCATTTCTGCCCATTCATGCCGTGACCGCTGGTTTTTCCTTTTCCAGAGCCGTCACCTTTGCCCAGACGGAATTTTTTCTTACGAGAATTTTGAGGAGGTTTTAATTCATTTAATTTCATTTGGAACCTCTTCTTCCTTTAATTTCTTCAACTTCCACTAAATGTGCTATAGTATTGATCATTCCCAAAATGGGAGGTGTATCTTTTTGAATAACAGAATGATGGAGCTTGCGAAGTCCTAATGCTTCAACAGTCTTTCTGATATTGGGCTTCTGTCCTATCGTGCTTTTTACTAATGTAATTTTAAGTTTCATTTCTTGATCAACCTTTATTTATGATAGAAGTTCTGATACAGTTTTTCCACGTAGTTTTGCGACTTCTTCATGTGAGCGGAGAGCTTGAAGTGCACGAACTGTGGCTTTTACCATATTGTGTTTTGTGCTTGACCCAAGGGATTTAGTCAGCACATTTTCCACACCTGCAGCTTCAAGGATCGCACGTATTGGTCCACCAGCGATAACACCTGTGCCGGGTGCGGCTGGCTTGAGGAGCACTTTACTACCTCCGAATTTACCAACGATCATGTGCGGGATCGTGCCATTACGAATCGGGAATCCGAAGAGAGATTTTCTTGCTTTATCCTTGGCTTTATTTATGGCAGGAATAACTTCATTGGCTTTTCCCATGCCGACACCGACTTTTCCGTTTTTATCACCAACCACTACTGTGGCATTAAAGCTGAAGTGTCTTCCACCCTTGGTCACTTTGGAAACACGGTTGGTATCAACAACTTGTTCATAAACTAATTCATTTTCATCACGTCGTCTTTCGTTTCGCATATGCTCTCCTAGAATTCCAAACCGGCTTTTCGTGCACCTTCTGCAAGGGCTTTTACACGACCATGGTACTTAAAACCATTTCTATCAAAACAAACTTTATTAATTTTCTTCTTAAGACATTTCTTGGCAAAAAGCTCGCCAATAAGCCCTGCTTTTGCAATTGGCTTCATACCGTCTTTTGCCTGCTTTTTATACTCAGGACTGAGACTGGAAACCGCACAGAGCGTCACACCATTCTCATCATCAATGGCTTGAGCATAGATATGCTTCAAGCTTCTATAAACACTGAGACGCGGCTTTTCTGCTGAACCGGAAATTTTGTTTCGGATAGCAACTTTTCGACGATTTCTTAGTAATATATTTTTACTTACCTTTTTCTTTAACATACCTACTCCTTAAGCCCCTGCTCCGCCAGCAACTTTACCGGGTTTGATACGGATATGCTCATCGGCATATCGAATACCTTTTCCTTTATAACATTCCGGAGGTTTGATATCTCGAATAGCGGCGCAGACTGCACCAAGCATTTCTTTATCATGACTGCGAAAATCAACGATCGCCTGCAGACCGGATATACTGCTTGCTTGTGCACTACCGATTTTTTCAATTTTTACTTTCACTTCTTTGGGAATTTCAAAATACACTTCATGAGAAAAACCAAGAGTGAGCACAAGCCACTTGCCTTTAACCTCTGCCTTGTAACCGGTTCCAACGATCATAAGCTTTTTCAAATAACCATTAGATACACCCTCTACCATATTGGCAACGAGGGATCGGTTCAGTCCATGAAGACTTCGAGTCAGTTTTTCATCATCTTTTCGTGTAAAAACTGCTTGATTATCTTTTATTTTAATAGTAATTCCATCATTGAGATCGCGTTCGAGTGTTCCTAAGGGACCTATCACTTTAACATGCTGTCCTTTTACATCGACTGTAACTTTTTCGGGAATAACTATTGGATCTTTACCTACTCTGGACATTGACTACCCCTTTACCAAATTTTACAGATATACTCACCGCCAACTTTATATTTTCTGGCATCTCTATCTATAAGGACACCTTTGTTGGTGGAAATAATTGCAATTCCTATATGATTTAACACAACGGGAATATTTAATGAATTAACGTACACACGCTTACTGGGCTTGCTGATTTTTTGTAAGCCCTTGATAACAGACTCAAAATCATTCACATAGCGAAGATCTATCTTTATCTGTTCGAACTTGCGATTTTCAGCTTCAGATGGTTCGAGCACAGAATATTTTGTGATGAAATTCTCCTCGTGAAGGATTCTTATAATATCTTTTTTCAGGTTTGAAGAATCAACAACAACGAATTTCTTCTTTGCCTGAATCCCATTACGAATAACTGTGAGCATTTGTGCGATTGGATCAGAATTTGCCATATATCCTCCGACTACCAGCTAGCCTTTTTGACGCCTGGAATTTTGCCTTCCAGTGCAAGTTTTCTGAAACATAATCTGCAAATTCCGAAATCTCGTAAATATGCACGAGATCTTCCACACAGTTCACATCTATTATATTCTTGAACTTTGAACTTTTTTTCTCTTTTCGATTTGACAATTAATGCTTTACGTGCCATACAATTCCTTATTATTTTTATTTCTGAGCAAAGGGCATGCCAAGAGCTTTAAGAAGATTGAATCCCTCTTCATCAGTCTTTGCTGTTGTCACAAATGTGATATTTAAACCACGAACTTTATCCACTTTATCATAATCAATTTCAGGAAACACTATCTGCTCTTTGATACCCAATGTATAATTACCGCGTCCATCAAATCCGTGAGGTGAAACGCCATTGAAGTCACGGAGACGCGGAAGCACAATACTGATCAGTTTATCGACGAATTCATACATCATTTCACCGCGTAAGGTAGTCATCGTGCCAATAGGCATACCTTTACGTAATTTAAAATTTGAGATTGATTTCTTTGCATGAGTAATCACTGCATGCTGTCCTGTGATCGCTTCAATTTCCTTACGCGCATTATCCAGCGATGCTCTGTTTTCGGTCGCTTCTCCCACACCAATATTCACTGTTACCTTTTTCAGTTTGGGAACATCCATCACATTGGCATACTCATGCTTTTTCGTAAGCTCAGGTATAATTTCCTTTTTGAACTTGTTTTTTAATCTACTCATTGTTCCTCGTTAGACCATATCACCGCATTTAGTGCAGTATCGAATTCTACTTTTATCATCTAAAATTTTCATTTTAACCTTAGAAGGTTTTCCACATTTCGGGCAAACGAACTGAACATTGGAAACATGTATAGGCGCTTCCATCTCAATAACACCGCCAGAAGGATTCTGCTGAGTGGGACGCTGATGTTTCTTGATGAAATTTACCTTTTCCACAATTAGCTTATTCTTCTCGCGGAAAGATTTTAACACATGTCCCTCGACACCTTTATATTCGCCGGAAATAACTTTTACTTTATCATCTTTTTTTATTCTCATATAAAACTCCTACACAACCTCAGGGGCTAGAGAAAGTATCTTCATGAACTTTTTCTCTCTTAATTCACGGGCAACCGGACCGAAAATACGGGTTCCTTTTGGTTCCATAATTTCATTTATCAGCACAACTGCATTATCACCAAAACGGACATAAGAACCATCCGGGCGGCGTACTGCCTTCTTTGTGCGCACGACCACTCCCCTGTGCAAGCTGCCTTTTTTCACATCACTGTGAGGGATAGCAGATTTAACAGAAAGCACGATCACATCACCAAGACCAGCATAACGGCGGCGTGAACCACCCAAAACCTTTATACATTTCACCACTTTGGCACCGGAATTATCTGCAACTTTAAGAACTGTCTCCTGCTGTATCATTAGAACTCCCTAAATTTCCTACTTGCTTCTTTCAATGATTTCGATGAGTTTCCAGCGTTTGGTTTTACTAACAGGTTGAAATTCTTCAATTTTTACTTTATCGCCGATATGTGCTTCATTATTCTCATCGTGGACATGAAATTTTTTATGTTTTCTAATATATTTTCCATAGAGCGGATGCTTATATTTTCGCTCAACACGAACTACCACAGTTTTATCCATCTTATCGCTAACTACGATACCGATTCTTGTGGGCTTTTGACGGATTGACACTTTTTCCTTATCCATTTAGACCTACTACACTTCCTTATTATCAATTTGTTGCTTTTCACGAATAATTGTCTTTACCCGTGCAATATCTCTTCGAGCTTCGTGAAGCTTCCAGGGATTTTCCAATCGGTTCGTCACTTTCTGTAAACGAAGATTAAAAAATTCTTCTTGAAGGTCCTGCTCTTTCATTTCAAGTTCAGCAAGATTCATTTCTCTGATTTCATTTGGTTTCAGCATATTAACCTCTCACCTCATCACGAGTTACGAATTTGGTTTTTACGGGAAGTTTATGCCCTCCCAGTTCCAGTGCTCTTTTTGCAACGTTTTCATCTACACCTTCAAGCTCAAAAAGCACACGCCCGGGTTTAACAACAGCTACCCAATATTCAGGAGCGCCTTTACCTTTTCCCATGCGAGTTTCTGCGGGTTTAAGAGTTATTGGCTTATCCGGAAATACTCTTATCCAGACTTTTCCTATTCTTTTCATATAGTGAGTTATTGCCACACGCGCTGCTTCGATCTGACGAGCAGTGAGCCATCCGGTATCAAGAGTAACAAGACCATACTGACCGAAATCGATGTTGGAACCTGAATATGCTTTTCCGCGTCTTTTTCCTCGCTGCTGTTTACGATGTTTAACTTTCTTTGGCTGTAACATATATCCAATACCTTATATTATGATTGATGATGCTCTTTCATCGTTAGCTCACCCTTGCAGATCCAAACCTTAATTCCAATTATACCATATCGTGTATGGGCTAAGGATAATGCATAATCAATATTGGAACGAAGGGTATGGAGGGGTGTTCGACCATCTTTATATTCTTCACTTCGAGCAATTTCGGCGCCGTGAAGTCGTCCGCTGGTTTTGATCTTGATACCTTCAGCACCGGCTGACATTGTACGTTCAATAGCTCTTTTCATTGCTCTACGATAAGAAATTCTATTTTCTATCTGACGTGCGATATCCATACCTACAAGACGAGCATCGAGTTCAGGTCTTTTTACTTCCTGTACATCGATAGCAAGCTTGGAATAGTCATCCTTGGCATTCATATCCAAAAAAGTTATAAGCTCTTGCTTTACTTTTTCGATCTCGACACCTTTTCTGCCGATCACAATACCAGGTCGAGCAGTATGGATCACAACTGTCAATTTATCACTTTTACGATGTATTTCTATTTTAGAGACCATAGCGTCCGACAATCTTTTAGTCAGATAATCTTTGATCCGCATATCTTCATAGAATGTTTCAACATACTCTTTGCGAGTATTGGCGAACCATATAGATTCCCAGTCTTTATTAAAACCTATTCGAAAACCAACGGGATTAGTTTTTTGACCCAATGTGCCTCCTAATCTTCCACGTTATCTGTTACGGATAAAGCAATATGATGAGTTCTTTTGAAAATCATATCAGCTCGACCCATTGCACGAGAACGCCAGCGTTTCATTGTGATGCCCTCATCCACGGTGATCTTATTTATATATAATTTATCAATTTCGACTTTACCTGATTTTGTTGCAGCATTTGCCACAGCAGAATCGAGTATTTTAAGGATACTGCGTGCAGCACGTTTCTTTGAGAAATTCAGGATATCTCTTGCATCGTCAACCCGTTTATTACGAATCAAATCTGCTACAAGACGTACTTTTCTTGGTGAACCTTTTTGATTTTTAATTCGCGCAATCGCTTCCATAATTAACCACGTTTCCTTGCAAGTTTTTCTTTCTTGTCCTTATGTCCACGGAACGTTCTGGTAGGAGAGAATTCTCCAAGCTTATGTCCGACCATCGATTCTGTTACAAAGACGGGTACGAACTTTTTACCGTTATGAACTGCAAATGTATGACCAACGAATTCGGGCATAACAGTAGAACGACGGGACCAGGTCTTGATAACCTGTTTTTTATTCTGCTCATTCAACTTTTCTACTTTAAGCATCAGATGCTCATCGTAAAAAGGACCTTTTTTGAGTGATCTTGCCATTAAAAAAATCCTCCGCTTATTTACGTTTCTTCTTAATCACATAGGGATCAGAATATTTCTTTTTCTTTCTGGTTTTGAATCCCTTTGCGAGAGTACCCCACGGAGAACAAGGATGCCGTCCTCCTGAAGATTTTCCTTCACCTCCACCCATTGGATGGTCAACAGGGTTCATGGCAACACCTCTTACATGAGGACGACGTCCAAGCCAGCGTTTTCTGCCTGCTTTACCATAAGAAATCTTGGAATGATCAATATTGCTGACCTGTCCTATTGTCGCATAGCAGTCTGAACGAAGAAGCTGAATTGTGCCTGAAGGCATTTTTATATGACCATAACCACCTTCTTTGGCAACAACTTCTGCATTGACACCTGCACTGCGTGCGATCTGAGCGCCTCGACCGGGCTTGAATTCTATATTGTGGATCATTGTACCAATCGGGATTTTCCTTATTGGAAGGGCATTCCCTGGCTTTATCTCAACATTTTCACCGATCATAACAACATCATTTACCTGCAGTTTGTCAGGTGCAATAATGTAACGCTTTTCACCATCATTATAGTAAAGCAATGCAATTCGTGCCGAACGGTTGGGATCATACTCGATTGAATGCACTCTGGCTTCGATCCCTTTCTTATCATGTCTCTTAAAATCTATTATTCTATAAAACCGTTTATGACCACCACCACGATGACGAATAGTAATTCTTCCCTGATTATTTCTTCCAGCATTTTTCTTTGCCGGCTCAACCAGAGATTTCTCGGGTTTAACCTTTGTGATCTCATCAAAGGAGTAACCCGTATAACACCGTCTAGCGGGTGTTATGGGCTTATATTTCTTTATTGCCATGAATTACATCTCCATTTTGGGAATAGGTGTAAAAACCTAACAGTTAATATTTTATGTCAATTAAAACGAGAAGTGGAAAACATTTTTTACTGCATCACTTCAAATTCGCTTATAGATTCACCTTTTACAAGATATACAATGGCTTTTTTCCAGTCAGATCTTCTGCCTTGATAGCGGCCAAGATTCTTCGGCTTACCCTTGCAATTTATAGTATTTACCTTGCGAACATGTACCTGAAAAATTTCTTGTATAGCGTTCCGTATTTCTATCTTATTTGCATCAAGGCGCACTTTGAATAAATATCCACCAGCTTCTTCCTGAATATGAGTTCCTTTTTCAGTTATCATCGGATGCAAAATAATTTGTCTTGGATCTTTGTTCATTTGAATACCTCTACCATTTTCTCCAATGCCTTTTCAGTTATGATCATATCACTTGCATGAAGGATAGCATGAGCATTTAAATCCTCAGCACGAATACTGGAAACATTCTTGATATTTCTCAGTGAACGGACTAAATTGGGCTCATTATCCGACATCACGAACAAGCAGCGCTGAAAAAGTATTTTTGTTGTATTCAGGATATCTATAGCAGTTTTTGCACTGGGTTTTTCCATCACTAAATCTTCAATGACTGCGATATGATCTTTTTTACTGCTGAGTGCTGATTTCAATGCAATTCTCTTTTTCTTCTTTGGAATGGTTACATGCCAATCCTTTGGTCGAGGTCCGAATGCTACGCCACCGCCGACTCTTATGGGGCTTTTTTTACTACCTGCCCTGGATCTACCGGTTCCCTTTTGACGATATAATTTTCGTGTGGAACCATGCACATCAGAGCGTCCTTTGACACAAGCTGTTCCCAAGCGCTGATTCTGCTTGAAAAGTGTGATCACTTCATGAAGAACTGCCTTGTTCACTTCCGTATCAAATAGATGTTCCGGCAAAGTAACTTTTCCAATTTCTTCACCTGTTTTTGAATACTTTATTGCTTCCATAACAAAACCTTTTATTTAGTTTTTTGAATCATTACAATACTGTTTCTATGACCTGGGATCGCTCCTCTTACCATAAGAAGATTTCTCTCTCCATCGATCTTATATACAGTGAGATTACGTACAGTTACCTGTCCATTACCATATTGACCTGGCATTTTTTTTCCTCGTTGAACTTTCGAGGGTGAAGCACACATACCAATAGAACCTGTTCCGCGAAAGCTCTCATGGGTTCCATGAGTTCTGCTTTTTCCATGAAAATTATGGCGTTTGATTACACCAGCAAAGCCCTTTCCTTTTGATATTCCAGTCACATGAATTTTATCTCTTGGATTAAAAATATCCACTTTCACTTCTGCACCAGGAGAAAAATCATTCATAACTTCTTCATTTACTCTAAACTCTTTCATGATCTTGAAAAGTGAGACATTGTTTTTCTTGAAATGTCCCACCTGAGGTTTAGTGAGTTTTTTCTCAGGAACTTCCTGAAATCCAAGTTGAAGCGCACAATAATTATCTTTCTCGTTGGTTTTATGACTGGTAACAGTACAGGGACCCGCTTCAATAAGTGTCACAGCAACGGAGTCACCATTTTCTGTGAATAATCGAGTCATTCCAATTTTTTTACCAATTATGCCTAACATTTTTTTCTCCTAAAAATTTATATTTAAATATAGTTTAGGTTTTGATTTCTATATGAACACCAGCAGGTATGTTCAAATTCTTGATTGCATTCGTTGTTTTTGGGGTTGGGTTTTCTATGTCAATAATTCTCTTATAAATCTTCATTTCGAATTGCTCGCGAGATTTTTTATCAACATGGGGTGAACGCAACACCGTGTAGATCCTGCGTCTGGTAGGAAGCGGAATAGGACCGATGATCTTAGCCCCGGTTCCTTTTGTGTTTCTTATGATCTCTACAACAGACTTATCCAAGAGAAAATGATCATACGCCTTTAATTTGATTCTTATCTTATTCATATCTCCTCAATTCTAATAACCGCGCATTTTGTTTATAATTTGATTTGAAATATTTTCCGGAACCATTTCATACTCTTTGAATTCCATAGAATAGGATGCTCTTCCTTGAGATGCAGAACGAAGAGCAGTAGTATATCCAAAAGTTTCACTTAATGGTACCAAGCCACTTAATATTTTTATTGAATCTTTGTCTTTAACTTCTAATATCTTGCCACGACGGCTGTTAAGATCGTTTATCACATTGCCCATATACACTTCAGGCGTAATAATAGTGATGTTCATAATTGGCTCAAGCAAAGCAAATTTAGCATGCCGAAGTGCTTGTGAAAACGCCATTGAACCTGCAATTTTGAATGCAATTTCTGATGAATCAACAGGACTGAATGAACCACCTGTGATGAGTACTTTTATGTTTTCCATTCTGTTCCCGGTAAGAGGACCACTCAATGCAGATTCCAGGATACCGTTTTTCACTGCCTGAACAAAATCCTTCGGAATTTCTTCTTCAGATGATTTATTCTCGATCGGTATCTTATGTTTGGAATCTTCCAACTTGATGCTATAAGGTTCAATATGCAGTTTCACTTTTGCAAATTGTCCATGACCACCAATGTTTCTTTCGAGCTTTGCTTCGCCATCAGATTCACTGATGATAGTTTCTTTGTAATTTACTCGAGGTTTACCCACATTTACACTGATCTTGAATTCCCGTTTTAATCTATCAACGAGGATATCAAGGTGCAGTTCACCCATTCCGTAAATGAGTGTCTGTCCTGTATCTTTATCTTCGGTAATAATATAGGTGGGATCCTCTTCAAGGAGACGTGGCAGTGTATCTTTTAGATTTTCCTGATCGTCTTTTGTTTTGGGCTCAATAGCAACCGACATCACAGGATCAGCAAAGTTGATACGTTCAAGCAATACGGGATTGTGCAATGCAGTAATGCTGTCACCGGAAACCGTTTCATTCAGACCTGCTACTGCGGAAATCTCACCAGCACTAATGCTGTCCACATTAACCGATTTGTTTGCATGCATGTGCATGATACGTGTAATTCTTTCCTTTTTGCCTGTATTGACATTCAGCACATGATCACCTTTGTTTATTTTACCGGAATATGCTCTAAGATACGTTAGCTTTCCCACATAGGGATTCACCTGTATTTTGAAAGCAAGTGAAGAAAATGGTAATGCTTCATCAACTTTGATTTTCTTTTCCTCACCTGTTCTCGGATCAACACCATTGACTTCGGGAACATCTATAGGTGACGGAAGGTATTTCACAATTGCATCGATGAGAGGTTGAATTCCTCTATTTCTGAGTGCTGCACCACAAAGAATCGGCACGAATTCGCAGGATAAGGTAACTTTTCTTAAAGATTCATCAATATCCTCTTCTGTAATTTCTTCTTCATCAATGTACTTTTGAAGAAGTACTTCATCGAATTCCGCTAATTTTTCAATGAGTTTTGTTCTGCTTTTGGCAATATTCTCGATCAGCTCAGGGGAAATTCTTTCATCATCGAGTGATACGGTTGAAAATTCCAAACCTACGTCGTCTTTATCATAGATATAAGCATTTTGATTTACCAGACTGACAATGCCGATGAATTCATCTTGATATATGATGGGAAGCTGTACAGGAACTGCATTGGGTTGAAGTTTTGTTCTGATCGATTTCACTGCATAATCAAAATCAGCGCCTATCCGGTCCAACTTGTTAATGAATGCAATTCTTGGAACATGATATCTGTCTGCCTGATGCCATACGGTTTCAGATTGAGGTTCCACACCTCCTACACCGCAGAAAATTACCACAGCACCGTCAAGAACACGCAATGAACGCTCCACTTCAACAGTAAAATCAATATGTCCGGGGGTATCGATAATATTGATCCTATTATCCTTCCAGAAACATGTTATAGCTGCGGATGTGATCGTTATGCCGCGTTCTTTTTCCTGAACCATCCAATCCATTGTTGCTGTACCTTCGTGTACTTCTCCCATTTGGTGCACTATACCTGTGTAGAAAAGGATCCGTTCAGTGACGGTCGTCTTTCCTGCATCAATATGAGCGATTAGCCCGATATTGCGGATATTTTCCAAGGCATAGTGTTTTTGTTGCATTGTTAGATTCTAAAATGTGCAAATGCTTTGTTTGCTTCTGCCATTCTCCAGACTTCTTCACGCTTCTTGATCGATGAACCTTCGTTGTTGTATGCAGCGATAAATTCACCAGCCAACTTCTCATCAATAGTCTTTTCATGGCGTTTACGAGCAAAATTAACGATCCATCTGAAAGCAAGTGTTTGCTGTCTTTCTCTGCTGACTTCCATAGGAACCTGGTAGTTTGCACCACCGATTCTGCGAGTTTTTACTTCAACTCTGGGCTTCACGTTATCAAGCGCCTGCTTAAAAACTTTTATCGGATCTTCCTGCGTCTTCTTCTCTATGATCTCCAAAGCGTGATAAAATTTGCGTTCAGCAAGACTCTTCTTACCGCGCATCATCAATTGATTTATGAATTTTGCAACGATGATATCACCATATTTTGGATCAGGAAGTATTTGTCTTTTTTGAGCTCTTTTTCTTCTAGACATTTAAACCCACTATCCTAATTTCTTGGTTTTCTTTGTTCCATATTTGGAACGGCTTTTCTTTCTGCTGTCCACCCCGCTTGCATCGAGAGTTCCGCGAATAACGTGGTAACGCACACCAGGTAAATCTTTTACGCGACCACCTCTTATCAAGACAATGGAGTGTTCCTGCAAATTGTGACCTTCGCCTGGAATATAGCTTGTTACTTCAATTCCATTTGAAAGACGCACACGGGCAACTTTACGCAGCGCAGAGTTGGGCTTTTTAGGAGTTGTTGTATACACTCTTGTACACACACCTCTTTTTTGAGGACAACCCTGCAATGCCTTATTCTTTTTGGCTTTCTTCTGTTTCTGTCTGCCCTTTCTGATAAGTTGTGAAATTGTAGGCACTTACGCCTCCTGTTCTTGTATGTTTATTTCTTCTTTTTTAAATATTTTTTTCACCGTTTTCTCTAAACTCAATTCTTCATCAAGAGCATCTTGTACCATCTTGCGCCAATATTTTGTACCTGTTCCTGCAGGAATTCTATGACCGATTATCACACTCTCCTTGAGTCCTTCCAGTGTATCCACTTTTCCGTACACTGCAGCTTCAGTTAGCACCTTTGTGGTATTCTGGAATGAAGCTGCAGAAATGAAGCTATCAGTGATCAGGGCAGATTTTGTAATACCCATGAGAAGCTGTTCAAATGTCGCGACCTTGCCGCCGTCCTGTTCAGCCTGGATATTCACCTTCTTCACATGAATCTTATCAACGATCTCACCTTCAAGAAAAATTGTATCACCCGGATCGAGTATTTTCACTTTCTGCATCATCTGGCGAACGATCACACGAATGTGTTTGTCATTGATATCCACACCTTGTTTACGGTAAATTTCCAGAATTTCATTTGTAATGAATTCCTGTGTCGCGACCACACCTCTTGCAGTAAGAATATCATGAGGGTCGAGTGGTCCATCTGATAACGGATCGCCATTCTCTATAACATCACCTTCATGTACAATAATTCTTCTTCCATAAGGAATGGTATAGTCCTTTTCAATTCCTGATGCTTCAGAAGAAATAGTAACTTTTCTTCCAAGGCGTGTTAGTTTACCGATCTTGACCACACCATCGATTTCAGTAATAACTGCTTTGCTTGAAGGAGAGCGAGCTTCAAATAGTTCTACCACACGCGGCAGACCACCTGTGATATCTCTCTGTTTCACTGTCACACGGGAGGTTTTACCAAGAATTTCTCCTGGAAATACTCGTGATCCTTCTTCGACTTCAAGATTAAGCCCGGCAGGTAAAGGTACTCTAATTTTCTTCTTTTTATCTGTTTCAATGATGAGTGTTGCCTGTTTACCGACATCTCTTGATTCAAGAATTGTGATCTCTGTTCGTCCGGTCAGTTCATTGAATTCTGTTTTATATGTTTCATCAGTTATAAAATCGTCATAGTACACAGTTCCTTCTGCAGTAGAAATCAACGGTGTATTGTAGTTATCCCAACTGAACAAAAGAGTATCTTTTACTACTTTCTGTCCTTCTGAGACATAAATAGTTGCACCATACTCAACTTTATAAATACTGAGTACTTCTTTTGATTCAGGATCAATAATTCTAATTTTCCCCTGATAACTTGATGCGATCTTCTGTCCATCTCTATTTACTTCGAATTTTATTTTATAATATTTAACGATACCATCTTTTTCTGCATTAACTTCTGCTTCTTCCACCAGAGTACTTGCTGCACCACCAATATGGAAAGTACGAAGCGTAAGCTGAGTTCCGGGCTCACCGATACTCTGCGCTGCGATCACACCGACAGGTTCACCAATTGTTGCAGGTTTTCCTGTAGATAGATTTCTTCCATAGCATTTTGCACAGATACCTTTATCTGCTTCACAGGTCAGCACCGAACGAATTCTAACCTTTTGGATACCATGCTTTTGAATTAGGTTTGCTTTTTCATCTGAAATCGTCTCACCGGCCTCAACAATTATTTCTCCGCTTACAGGATCGACAACTTCTTCGACAGCAGTACGTCCCGTAATTCGATAACTCAAAGGTTCAATTGTCTTATTACCTTCTTTGAGTGCGGTCATATCGACACCCTGCATAGTACCACAATCATATTGCGAGATAACGACCGATTGTGCAACATCGACCAAACGGCGAGTAAGATACCCGGCATCAGCGGTTTTTAGTGCAGTATCAGCCAACCCTTTTCTTGCACCATGTGTTGATATGAAATATTCCAGAATTGTCAAACCTTCTTTGAAGTTAGATTTAATAGGATTTTCTATGATCTCACCCATTTCGCCGGTAAGTTTTCGGGAAGGTTTTTCCATCAAACCTCTCATAGCACCGAGCTGCTTGATCTGATCTCTTCCACCACGCGCACCTGATACTACCATGATCCATATAGGATTGAATCCATGTCTATCAAGCTTGAGTTCTTCCATCATTTTATCAGTAATTTCTTCAGTTGCGATCTTCCACTGGTCGATCAAACGGTCATAGCGCTCACTTTCTGTAATAATACCAGTATTATATTCTTCCTGAATCTCCAAAACCACATCCTCGGAATGTTCAAGAATGCTCGCTTTTTCTTTTGGAACAATAACATCAGCCATCCCAAAAGTTGTTCCTGATTTCGTTGCAAATTCAAAACCGATATTTTTCAGATCATCGAGATAATATGCAGTACGTTCAGCGCCATATTTTTTATAAACTTCATAAGTAAGCTGATTTATTTTACCTTTATCAAAATTATAATTTTTAAAACTAATATCTTCGGGAATGATTTGATTAAAGATAACTCTCCCGACAGTAGTGACTATACGCTTTCCTGATCCGGGGCATTTGTATTCGATCCATGAGTGAATATGCAAACCAGTATCTTCTTCTTTATTTTCATACTTCTGATAGGATTTCGTTCCCTGAAGTTCATAAGCGAGAAGCACTTCTTCAGTTGAATTAAATTTGGAAAGTTCTTTTACATCCTCAGGTTCTTCAGAAGTTGCAGTAGTAAGGAAATACACACCGAGTACGATATCCTGACTTGCCATAAGCACCGGTTTTCCGTTCGCAGGTGAGAGAATATTGTTAACTGGGGTCATCAGCACACGAGCTTCCATTTGAGCTTCCCCAGAAAGAGGAATATGCACAGCCATCTGGTCACCATCAAAGTCAGCATTGAAGGGATAACACAGGAGTGGATGCAGTTGAATAGCTTTTTCTTCAATAAGCACGGGGAGAAATGCCTGCATACTCAACCTATGAAGCGTAGGAGCTCTATTCAGAAGAACAGGATAATCCTTTATCACTTCTTCGAGAATCTTCCAAACTTCCGGTTTCTTCTCTTCCATGAGGCGTTTTGCCTGCTTGGTCGTGGTGACACCTTCAAACTTTTCTATTCTTTCAATGATATAAGGCTTGAAAAGTTCCAGAGCCATTTTCTTGGGTAATCCACACTGATTGAGCTGCAGATCAGGTCCAATGACAATAACGGAACGTCCCGAATAATCAACACGTTTTCCGAGAAGATTTTGTCTAAATCGACCCTTTTTCCCTTTAAGTTGATCGCTTAATGATTTGAGAGGTCTATTTCCTCTGCCCTTTACGGGTCTGGATTTTCTACTATTATCCAAAAGTGCATCAACTGCTTCCTGGAGAATTCTCTTTTCATTACGAAGAATCACCTCAGGAGCATGTCCTTCAATGAGTGCTTTCAGCCGATTATTTCTTGTAATAACTCTTCTATAAAGATCGTTGATATCGGCAGTTGCAAAACTTCCACCCTCGAGATACACAATGGGTCTAAGATCGGGTGGCATGACTGGAATTGTCTCAAGGATCATCCATTCCGGTCTGTTACCAGAATTTAAAAATGCATCGACAATTTTCAGTTTTTTAATAAGTTTTATTTTTGCCTGTTTGGTTTCAAATTTTATCGAGGTGCGCAGTTTATCAACTTCATCATTAAGCTCGACTTCAGAGAGGAGCTGCCTGATAGGTTCAGCGCCCATTTCTGCTTCAAAACCTGTAGGATATTTCTCTTTTGCCTGCTGATAGGATTCCTCATCGATAACATCACCAACATTGTATTCCGAAGCACCGGGATTGAGAACAATATAAGATTCATAATAAAGAACTCGATCAAGTTCTTTTGATTTGAGATCGAGTAGCAACTGTATTGAACTGGGCATTTGTTTTACAAACCAGATGTGAGCAACTGGTACTGCAAGCTCTATATGTCCCATTCTTTGACGACGAACTTTTGAGGATGTAACCTCGACGCCGCAACGGTCACAGATCAAACCTTTAAAACGATATTTCTTATACTTACCACATGAACATTCATAGTCTTTTTCAGGTCCGAATATTCTTTCACAGAACAGGCCGTCCTTTTCGGGCTTTAGCGTTCTGTAATTTATCGTTTCAGGTCTGGTTACCTCTCCGTAAGACCAGTCACGGATCTTCTCTGGAGAAGCAATCTTTATACTTACATAATCGTAATCTTTTACGACATTGTCTCTTTTTAATTCTCTAATCATGTATGACCCTCATATTTGGGGGTGTTACTTAACTATTTGTACTTTCAGATTTTTCTGAAAGCAGATCGAAATTCAAACATAAACTTCTCAACTCACTTGCCAGTACATTAAAGGATTCAGGAATACCCGGTTTAGGTAATTCCTTACCTTTTGTTATAGCTTCATATGTTTTATTTCGACCATCAACATCATCAGATTTTACTGTGAGCATTTCCTGAAGAAGTCGAGATGCTCCATAAGCTTCTAATGCCCAGACTTCCATTTCTCCGAGTCGTTGACCACCATGCTGGGCTTTACCACCAAGCGGTTGCTGAGTTACAAGTGAATAGGGGCCGGTTGAACGAGCATGCATTTTATCAACAACAAGGTGATTCAATTTCATCATGTAAATAACACCTACAGTAACCCGTTCGTGCATTGCTTCACCGGTTTTACCATCATAAAGCACAACTTTTCCGTCTTCAGTTAAGTTCGCTTTTTTCAGCTCATCGGTGATTTCCTGAATTGTCGCTCCGTCAAATATCGGAGTTTCTACATTGTATCCAAGAGCTTGGGCAGCCCAGCCAAGGTGAGTTTCAAGAATCTGTCCAATATTCATACGAGAAGGCACACCGAGAGGGTTAAGAATAATATCCACAGGAGTTCCGTCTTCAATAAAGGGCATATCCTGAATGGGAGCGATTTTTGCAATCACACCTTTATTACCATGGCGTCCAGCCATTTTGTCGCCCACTTCAATCTGTCGCTTCTTTCCGATGAAAATTTTCACCATCTTCAGCACACCTGATGGAAGTTCATCTCCATATTTAATACGATCCCTGTGCTTCTTAAAGTAATTTTCATTCTCATCAAGAGCATTTTTTACATCTATGATAACATCTTCATAGATCTGTTCATTCTTCTTTTCATCTGTGATAAACTTGTTTTCCAGATTCAATTTCTTATAAGAGATTTTTTTCAGTTCTTCATCAGTTATTTTTTTATTTGGGGGAATAAAGAAACGACCGGTTTTTACTTCAGTAATTCTATATGCAGTTTCGCCAAGTAACAAGTTTGTCATTTTAGATTTGAGGAATTTATATATCTTCTTATTTTCTGCATCATATTTGGTTTTCAGTTTTGATAACTTCTCTTCTTTTTCTTGTTCGGAGAGTTCATCACTTTCTGCTTTTGAGAAAACTTTTACATCAACTACGACGCCTTCCATGCCTGGTTTTGCCTTCAACGAAGTGTCAGAGAAATCACCTGCGCGTTCTCCAAATAATGCTCGCATTAATTTTTCTTCAGGCGACAAATCAATATTCGATGATTTTGGAGTAATCTTACCAACTAATATGTCGCCGGATTTGACATGAGAGCCGACACGTACAACACCGGTCGTATCAAGATTTCTCAGTGCGAATTTCGGGACATTGGGAATATCATCAGTGAGTTCTTCGTCACCTTCCCGAGTGCTACGTACAAGCACTTCAAGTTCCTCGATATAAATTGAGGTAAGCTCATCCTCACGAGCAACTTTTTCGTTAATGATTATTGCATCTTCATAGTTGTAGCCATACCATGGCATGAATGCCACGATCATATTAGTACCAAGAGCAAGCTCACCATTCTTAATTGCAGGACCATCTGTGATCAGTTCACCTTTTTTGACTTTCTGTCCCACCACAACTTCAGGGTGCTGATTAATACAGGTTTCCTGATTCGTTCGTTGGAATTTTTTAAGTTTAAAAGATCTCTTATCTTCCATCGCTGAAATTAATTCTTTTTCATCATCTTTGAAAATCCTTTTTAATACGATCTCATCTGATGAAATTTTTTCTACTTCAGCATCAAATGGAGCTTTAATTGCCAATTCAGAATCTTGAGCAACTAATTTTTCAATTCCAGTGGCGACAACTGGTGGTCTTGGTTTTATTAGAGGAACTGCTTGGCGCTGCATATTTGATCCCATCAGCGCTCTGTTCGCATCATCATGATCAAGGAAAGGTATAAGACCGGCAGAAACACTTACGATCTGCTGTCTGGAAGAATCGATGTAATCAACTTCTTCTCTTGGAACGAGAACAAAGTCCCCGCCTGAAAGACAGAAGACACGCTTTTGTAAGATTTTACCATTTTTATCAACTTCTATACCTGCTTGTGCAATTTTCATATTCTCTTCCTGAGTAGGATCGAGATAATCAACCTGATGGGTTACTTTGCCGTTTTCGACCTTAATATAAGGAGTTTCTAAAAAACCGAATTTGTTCACCCTGGTATAGATTGCCGGTGAAGTTAACAGACCGATATTCGGTCCTTCCGGTGTTTCAATAGGACAAATTCTTCCATAATGTGAATAGTGCACATCACGTACTTCAAAACCAGCCCGTTCTCTCGTTAGTCCACCTGGACCCAATGCACTCAAACGTCGCATGTGAGTTATTGCTGCAAGAGGATTTGTTTGCTCCATGAACTGAGAAAGTTCACCAGTAAGGAAGAAGGAATTCACGACAGCCATCAAGGAATTTGTATTCACCAAACCCAATATTGATGCATCATCGCTGGAACTTAGTGTCATTCTTTCACGTGCAATTCTCGCTACTCTGGAAAATCCAATTGAAAACTGATTGGCGACAAGTTCACCAACACCACTTACACGGCGATTACTGAGATGATCAATATCATCAGTTGCACTGATCCCTTTGTATAAACGAATAATTTCATTAATAATTGCGATGAAATCATCCTTTGTAAGTATTTGTGTTTCTATTGGGATCTCAAGATGAAGGCGTCTGTTTAGTTTATACCTTCCGACTTCACCGAGACTGTATCTCTTAGGATTAAAGAATATCCTATTAATGAGTTCACGTGCAGCATCAATGGGAGGTTCATCTCCAGGACGAATAATATTATAGATGAATTTAAGGGCTTCTTCTTCCGAAGCTGTCGGATCTTTTGCAAGAGTGCTTTCTACGATCCTTCTTTCATCTTCCTGGCTTTCGTGGATAACCTTGACTTTCTTAACTTTAGCGTTTAAAATCTTATCAGCAAGTCCTTCTGTAAGAAGCGCACCACCTTCAGCAATTACCTCGCCACTCTTTTTATCAATAATATCTTCAAAAAGAACCCTCTCAAGAAATTCTTCTTTAGTAAGATCAAGCTCTTGAGGAGTATAAAAAGTTTTTCTTATTGAATCATTATCGGAAAGCCCCTGACATCTAAGAATAGTGGTAACAGGCACTTTGTGGCGTTTATCAATAAGAATATAGATGACATCTTGAGTGTCTGTAAGAAATTGGAACCATGACCCCTGAACAGGAATTACCTTTGCGTTGTAGAGAGATTTGCCGCTTCCATGAGTTTCACTTGTAAAAGTGATACCGGGAGAACGGTGTAGCTGACTGATGATAACGCGTTCCTCACCATTAATGATGAAGGTTCCCCTATCGGTGATCATTGGAATCTCACCGAGGAAAAGGTCTTTTTCTTTTACGCTTTTAACTCTCTGCTGTTCGCCTTCTACAGTTTTCTCAAAGGTCTTTAAACGGAATTTAACTTTCAATGGAGAACTGTAAGTCAGGTTTCGTTCAATACATTCATCAGGAGTATATTTCTCCTTGAGAACATTATATTGAATGAACTCCAGCAGGAATTGACCTTGCGTATCCTCTACAGGGAAATGATTATTAAATACTTCCTGCAAGCCGATATCTTCTCTTTTTTCGGGCAAAATGTCCTTTTGCAGAAACTTGAAATATGAACCCTTCTGCATAGTGAGCAGATTGGGTATCTCCACATCAGGAAGTTTAAACCCATGAAGACATTCAGCCATTTTGGAAAAACTCTTTCTTTCCTTCATGTGCTCCTTATTTAGCCAAAGACATCTTCACTCGTGTGAATGAAGAGTCTATTAGTATTTGAATGAAATGTGTTATAGAACACGTCATTATCTACTTAATTTCTACAGAGCCACCTTCAGCTTCGATCTTCTCTTTAATTGACTGCGCTTCATCTTTTGAAACACCTTCTGCTACTGGTTTTGGTGCTTCATCAACTAAGGCCTTGGATTCTTTCAATCCTAATTTTGTAATCTGACGGACAACCTTAATGACCTGGATCTTCTTTGCTCCGGAATTAGTTAAGATCACGTCAAATTCTGTTTTCTCTTCTTCTTTTGCGGCTTCGCCTGCTGCAGGACCTGCAACAGCAACTACCGGTGCAGCAGCTGATACACCAAATTCTTCTTCTAAAGCTTTCACTAAATCAGCTAATTCCATTACGTTGAGTTCTTTTACGAGCTCAATGATCTTATCTTTTTTGCTGCCTTCTGCCATTATATCCTCCTATAATTAAGCATATTATTATTTTTATTTATTATATTACGGCTAATATTCAAATGCAGTTAAATACGTTTATGATTGCTGTTTGTTCTTGATCTCATTGAGCACAAGAACCAACTTCTGCAAAATACTGTTAAGGGTATATACCAATCCAGAGATAGGTGAATTGAAACTTCTGACAACTTGTGCAAGCAATTCCTGTTTGGATGGCAGATTTACTACTCTTTCGAGTTCCTGAACATCCATAAGCTGATTATCAATTATCCCAACTTTGAATTTGAAAAAATCTTTTTCATCAGGAAGACTCTTCATAAAATCCGAAATTAATTTCGGAGGAGTGACTTCATCTTCCTTTGATACTGCGATAGCGGTGGGTCCGACAAGATATTCATCAAGACCTTCAATTGATAAATCTTTTACAGCTAATTTTAACAGTGTATTTTTTGCAACAAAGTAATCAACTTTATTATCTCTAAATTTGTTTCTCAGATCTGTATCTTCCTGAACAGATATCCCTTTATAATCAACAAGCACTATTGCTTTTGCTTCATCCAAACGTTCTTTTAACTTTTGAACATTTTCTATATTTCTTGGATTTACAGCTTTCTGTTCCATATAATATCCTATTTATTTCGCTTGAATTTCTTTAATGTAGCCGACTGAATCTATCTTAATACCCGGGCTCATAGTTGAGCATATGGTAATATTTTTTACATATTGACCTTTGGCTGATGCCGGTCTGTCTCGAAGTATTGCACGCATTAATGCCTCTGCATTTTCTGCAAGTTTTTCATTCTCAAATGATACTTTCCCAAGGGGAACATGAATGTTTGAAAACTTATCAATTCGATATTCGACTTTACCAGCTTTTGCTTCTTTAACTGCCTTCTCAATGTCATTGGTAATAGTACCTGCTTTGGGATTGGGCATTAACCTTCTGGGACCAAGAATACGAGCCAGTTTACCAACCTTACCCATCATATTGGGAGATGCAATTGCAACATCAAAATCTGTCCAGCCGCCCTGAATCTTTTCTGCAAGATCATCCATACCAACATAGTCAGCACCAGCGTTTTTTGCTTCATCAACTTTATCACCTTCTGCAAAGACAAGAACTTTCACATCTTTACCGGTTCCATTAGGAAGCACCACTGTTCCACGAACCATCTGGTTTGCCTTTTTGGGATCAACACCTAAGCGAAAGTGAAGCTCAACGGTTTCGTCGAAATTTTTATTTGCAATTTCTTTAAGCAGATTCAGAGATTCATCAAATCCATATGCTTTTTCTGCTTCAAGCTTCTCCAAACCCTGATTATATTTCTTACCTCTTTTCATGAAGTATGCTCCTCTATTTCACTTATTGCTGAATGGTGACACCCATGCTACGGGCAGTACCTGCAACCATTTTTTTTGCAGCTTCAATGTCAGCAGCATTCAGATCTTCCATTTTGATCTTTGCGATCTTTTCGACCTGTTCGTCTGTAATCGAACCGATCTTTTCTCTATTGGGTACACCGGAACCTTTTGCCAAGCCAGCTTCCTTTTTTATCAGAACTGCTGCGGGTGGTGTTTTTGTAATAAAGCTGAATGTTCTATCAGCCCAGACAGTGATCTCTGCAGGAATGATCATTCCCGGTTGATCTTTTGTCTTATCATTGAATTGCTTACAGAACTCTCCAATATTCACTCCGTGCTGTCCCAAAGCTGGACCAACCGGAGGAGCAGGAGTCGCCTGGCCTGCAGCCAATTGTATCTTAATTTTTGCTAAAACTTTTTTTTCCATAGTATTAGTAACCTTTAATCGAGTTTTTCTACTTGACTGAAACCGACCTCGACCGGTGTGATACGACCAAAAACGGTCACATTCACAACAAGTTTTTCCTTGTCTCCAATAATTCTCTCTATTGCACCATCAAAATCATCAAAGGGTCCGTCAATGATCTTTATGCGATCACCAACGAGGAATTTCATTTCGCTGGATACAGAGTCTTTATCTTTCTTCACTCCGAGAATTCTATTTACTTCTTTTTCAGATAATGGTTTCGGAGTTTTATCGCTGCCCAAAAATTTTGTTGTGGCAGGTAATCGAAGCACAAACTGAAAGGTTGCAGGAATCATATTCATTTCAATAAGAATATAATTTGGAAAGATATTCTTCTCCTTAACGATCTTTTTACCATCTCTGATAATAAAGGTCTTGTGAGAAGGTATTATGATCTCACCAAAGTGTTCTTTAAGATCACTTTCTTCAAGAAACTTTTCAATTGCTTCTTTAACTTTTTTCTCCTTGCCCACATAAGTGTGGAGCACGTACCACTTTTTATCCATTATCTAAATAAAACCAAATTCACAACTTGAGTGAAAATAATATCAACAATCCATATAAAGATACCCAGAATCACAGAGAAAGCAATAACCACAGTAGTACCTTCTTTGAGGTCTGCTTTTGTTGGCCAGACTACATTAAGTAGTTCCTGGCGAACTTCTTTTAAGAATTTTGCTATTTTTTTAAACATAAATTTCTTTCCAGAAAATAATGGCAGGGCTGGCAGGAATTGAACCCGCACTCTTCGGTTTTGGAGACCGCCGCTTTGCCAATTAAGCTACAGCCCTACACATAGAATTATTTGATTTCTTTGTGAAGTGTATGCTTTCTACATTTTGGACAATACTTCTTAAACTCCAATTTATTTGGATGAGTTTGCTTGTTCTTCGTTGTCACATAATTACGTGACTTGCATTCAGAACAGGAAAATTTAATATAAATTCTCATTATATTGTCCTTATTCTATTATCTCCGTTACAACTCCAGCACCGACTGTATGTCCACCTTCACGAATTGCGAAACGAAGTCCTTTTTCCATAGCGATAGGAGTAAGAAGTTCAATTTCCATAATTACTCTATCACCGGGCATAACCATATCTGTTCCTTCAGGAAGTATTAAGGTTCCGGTCACGTCAGTAGTTCTGAAATAGAACTGAGGTCTGTAACCAGAGAAGAAAGGTTTATGTCTTCCACCTTCATCTTTTGTAAGAATATAGGTTTCGCCTCTGAATTTCTTGTGAGGTGTAATACTGCCCGGTTTTGCCAGGACCATACCACGTTCAACATCGTCTTTCTCAATACCACGAAGCAACACTCCAACGTTATCACCGGCTTCGCCACGATCCAGAAGTTTTCTGAACATTTCGACACCGGTTACAACGATTTCACGGGTTTCTCTAATACCAACACGTTCGACTTTGTCTCCAACTTTAACAACACCACGCTCGATTCTTCCTGTAGCCACTGTTCCACGTCCGGGAATACTAAAGATGTCTTCAATAGGCATTAAGAAAGGCATATCTGTCTTTCTATCAGGAACCGGAATGTACTCATCAATTGCATCAATAAGGTCATTAATACATTTTGTTTTTTCAGGATCATCAGGGTTATTCAATGCTTCGAGAGCACTTCCGGGTACGATCGGAACATCGTCGCCTGGGAATTCATAATAATTGAGAAGGTCACGAACTTCAAGTTCTACCAGCTCAATGAGTTCTGGATCATCGACCATATCGGTCTTGTTCAAGAATACCACAACATAAGGTACATTCACTTGCTTTGCAAGAAGAATATGTTCTCTTGTCTGTGGCATGACGCCATCTGCGGCACTCACGACCAAAATCGTGCCATCCATCTGTGCAGCACCTGTGATCATGTTCTTAATATAGTCAGCATGACCGGGACAATCTACGTGCGCATAGTGTCGTTTATCACTCTCATACTCAACGTGAGCAGTTGCAATAGTGATACCACGTTCTTTCTCTTCCGGGGCATTATCGATTTGATCGAAAGAGACATATTTTGCCTGCCCTTTTTTAGAAAGAACAAGTGTCATTGCAGCGGTTAATGTGGTCTTACCGTGGTCGATATGACCGATGGTACCAACATTAACATGCGGTTTTGTTCTCTTATAAGTTTCCTTTGCCATGTATCCTCCTGTTATTATACATTTCTTTGGAGCTCATGACCGGGATTGAACCGGTGACCTCATCCTTACCAAGGATGTGCTCTACCGACTGAGCTACATGAGCGTGGAGCGGGAAACGGGGTTCGAACCCGCGACCCTTAGCTTGGAAGGCTAATGCTCTAGCCAGCTGAGCTATTCCCGCAAATTATGGTGGGGAGAGAAGGATTTGAACCTCCGAAGGCTTCGCCGGCAGATTTACAGTCTGCTCCCTTTGACCACTAGGGTATCTCCCCATTTAAAATAATTCTGGAGCCACCAGAGGGATTTGAACCCCCGACCAGAGGTTTACAAAACCCCTGCTCTACCCCTGAGCTATGGTGGCTACTATATTTAAAACACACTTATACCACTTATATAGTTAGAAAATACAGATTGCCGAAATGACGAAAATACTGTCAAATTTTTTATACATTTTATATGAATTTTATATGAATTAAATAACTTAGTAAAAATCTCATAAATGAAAAAATTATTTTACGATTTCATACGCCAAAATGTTTCATTTGCACTATCACGAATCTCTACTCCCATTTCACTCAATCTGTCTCTTATTTCATCAGATTTAGCCCAATTTTTACTCTTCCGGGCTTCGTCTCGCTCCTTGATAAGCTGTTCCACAAGTTTTACATCAACCTTCTGCTTCGCCTCTTCCTCAAGAATCTGCTCTGCTTTATCAAGCTGCAAACCAAAAATCCTATCAAAATCGAGCACAAGCTCATATTTTTCCTTATTCCCTATCTCATTCGAGCGGAGCATTTGCCACATCACCGCAAGAGCTTCCGGCATGTTCAGGTCGTTATTGATTTTCTCTTGGAATTCCTGCGTAACCTTCTCAATATATTCTGAATTTGATTTGCTTTCATCTCGATTTTTCTTTATCTCAATAATAATATTTACCAAACGATTATATGCAGATTTTGCAGTTTCGATTGCTTCATCGCTGAAAGTCAAGGGCTGCTTGTAATGCGCACCAAGGCAGAAATATCTATATACCATCGGTGGATATCCCATCTCTTCGAGTTTAGTCAAGGTTAGAAAATCACCTTTGGATTTGCTCATCTTCTCTTCATTCATAATGAGAAATTCCGCATGAAGCCAGTAATTGACACTTTTTTTCCCGGTCGCTGCTTCACTTTGTGCGATCTCATTGGTATGATGAACAGGAATATGATCGATGCCACCGCAATGAATATCAAATGTCTCTCCAAGATGGCACATGGAAATTGCCGAGCACTCAATATGCCAGCCCGGATATCCTCTACCCCACGGGCTATCCCATTTCATTTCCTGAGCATCGAATTTGGATTTCGTAAACCAGAGTACAAAATCAAGAGGATTCTTTTTTGCAGAATCAACCTCAATGCGCGCACCTGGTTTTAGACTTTTGACATCTAGCCGGGCAAGTTTTCCGTAATCTTTGAATTTCGAAATATCAAAATATACATTGCCATCTGCAATATATGTGAAGCCCTTTTCTTCCAATCTTTTGATGAGATCAATCATCTGTTGTATGTGCGCAGTAGCTTTGACATGATGATCTGGCGGTATAATATTGAGCTGCTTGAGATCCTTTTCAAATGCCTTTGTATAATGTTCAGCAATTTCCCAAACATCCTTGCCTTCTTTTTTCGCTTCCATGACCATCTTGTCTTCGCCGGTATCAGCATCGGATGTAAGGTGTCCAATATCAGTAATATTCATCACGTGGATGACTTTGTAACCATCATATATGAGCACTCGTTTGAGAATATCCTCAAAAATATAGGTGCGAAGGTTTCCAATATGTGCGTAATTATAAACAGTGAGTCCGCAAGTATAAAGCCCGACTTCATCTTTTTTGATGGGTGTAAATTCTTCTTTTTCACGAGTAAACGTATTATATAATTTCAGACTCATGCTGCTCCTTTCTTTAATATTGTCACTTTCGTGTCACCATAAATTTTTTCTTTGATAATAAATTTCTCAAATTTTGAGATATCTTCGCTTTTTCCTGTTTCTGCAACAATTATCCCATCGTCAGAAAGAATATTGTTCATATAAATTGCTTTTATGATCTTACATGCGAATTCTCTTTTATATGGAGGATCAAAAAAGATAATATCGTAGGTCTTCGTACAATTATTCAGATAGCTGAATGCCGAACAATTATGTATATGAGCAAATTCATTAAAAATTAGTTTGCTGATATTTTTTTGAAGAATTTTAACTACTTTATATGAATTTTCCACAAAATCGCATCGTTCTGCGCCTTCGCTGAGTGCTTCCAATCCAAGACTGCCACTACCGGCAAAGAGATCGAGTACTTTTGCATTCATCACTTCACTTCGGATCATCGCAAAAATTGCCTCCCGAACCTTGTCCATAGTTGGTCGAACAGCACTCTTTGGAATTTCGAGCTTGCGACCCTTATGTGTGCCTGATATAATATGCACGATACAGTTATATTACTGAGGTTTCGCAGAAGTGGATATTACTTAACAAAATCATATTTAACCTTTTACAAAATATTCTTCGAAAGATGAGTAAGATTTTTATTAATTTCAAAATCCTCCCGACCTGTCGGGACTAATTACAAAAAAAATGTCAAAACATAAATGTTAAAGCATTTTTTGCTTCATCTTTTAATTGTGGAATTGCTTTTGAAATTATTCTCAACCAATGTTTTGATTCTTTAGAATAAATACTTTTAACCATCCGACTACGCCACGCTCCGCTTAATTTTTTCGTCTC
>JACNJG010000107.1 GCA_014382685.1 Candidatus Cloacimonadota bacterium | reverse complement strand
AAATCGTTAACCCTGTGAAATAGCAAAGCTAAATCTTCGATTTATTTAACAGGGTTAATCGATATTCGTCATTCAATTTTTTCCCTTCTAAAATGAAGCATGATCTCATGTTGACAAGTTGACAATAATTACCTCTCTCATAAAAAGGTTCCTAAGGAGTCATAATGGCTGAAATAACTCATGTAATAAAACGAAGCGGCGCAAAGGTGCGATTCAATTCAATTCGCATCGCAAATGCAATGTACAGAGCTGCGATCGCAGTGGGGGGCAGGGATAAAAAGCCGGCTGAACGCATGTCCAAACAGGTCGTGAAAATTCTTGAAAGCAAATTCTCAGAGAATCATCCCCCGCATGTTGAAGATATCCAGGATATTGTAGAGCAGGTTTTAATAAAGAACGGGCACGATGAGGTGGCAAAAGAATACATTCTGTACCGCAACGAGCAAAATCGTAAAAGGGAAGAGAAGAATAAAAAATCATCCCATCCATCCGAGAACATTCCCTGGTCAAAACTCTGGAAAGTGCTCGATTGGGCTACTTCTCACAACCTCAATACGATTGCAAAAATGAATGCTCGTATAGAAAATGGCGAGTTTCCACATATCGTGCACGAGTCCGAAAGTGCGTACGAAAACGATGTGGATATTGCTGCAGAACTTATGCTGGAACGAAAAGACAAAATAAAGGTCGTGATGATAAGCGGTCCATCTTCTTCCGGGAAGACCACGACAACCATAAAGCTGGAGCAGCGTCTGAAAAAGCACGGTTTGAGTTTCGTCACGCTCAATGTCGATCACTATTTCTTCGATCTGGAAATGCACCCGAAAGATGAATTCGGAGATTATGATTTTGAAACACCCCAGGCACTCGACCTGCCTTTAATAAACGAACATGTCAGCGCATTATGCATAGGCAAAGAAGTGAAAATTCCTTTCTATGATTTTAAGACAGGCACTCGGTATTTGAATCGGACAAAAATGAAGCTGGATGACCATCAGATTCTGCTTATAGACAGTCTGCACGGGCTATTCCCTGCAATGACAAAGGATGTTTCCAATGAGATTAAATTCAAACTGTATCTCGAACCATTATTGCAAATGAAGAATGAAAAAGGTAAATACATTCGCTGGACAGACCTGCGATTGATCCGCAGAATGCTGAGGGATGCTACTCATCGGGCATATAATCCACAGCAAACCCTCGAGCACTGGCATTATGTACGCAGCAGTGAATTGCGTAATATCATACCTTACATTAACACAACTGATTATATCATAAACAGTGCAATGCCTTATGAAATAGCTTTATATGCGAGCAGAATGCTGAATTTATTCGAGGAATGGACTGAGAAATTCAGAGACGATCCGCTAAAAGAGGATGCCTTCCAAAGAGCAAACAGAATTCGGGAATTTCTGAAAGAAGTAATTCCTATTGAAGATGATTCTTCAGTTCCTGAACATTCGGTATTGAGAGAATTCATCGGTGGAAGTAGTTTGAAGTATTAATGGATGGGCTTCTTATATTTTCTAAAAAATTAAATTTGACAAAAAAAATACTTCAAATTAAAAAAAGTTGTGGAGTAACAATGAATAATTTTAGCTTTGTTCAAGGAGTATATTTACATAATTGGATGCGAATAACAAAAAATATTATATGAGGTTTATTATGCGTAAACATTTATTTTTTAGATTAATCTTTCCCGTACTTCTTATCAGTCTTTTATTTTGTATCTATAGAAGCCATGCGAATACTATTATTGTTGATTGTGGAGGATCAGGAAATTACACAATAATTCAACAAGGTATAGACAATTCAACAAACGGAGATACAGTTTTAGTGTATCCGGGAATTTATTTTGAAAACATTAATTTCAACGGGAAAATTATTACAGTCGCTAGTAAATATTTATTAACAGGAAATGATATATATATAAATACAACCATAATTGATGGGAATACAACCGGCAATATTGTGAGCTTTAATAATGATGAGAATTCTGATACAATGTTAAATGGTTTCACAATTCAGAATGGGGAAAGGGGGATTTATTGTCATGAAACGAGTCCCACACTTGAGAATTTAATTGTAAAAGATAATTATGGCTTTAGTCTTGGAACGGGACTATATTTTCGTGGATCTAATTCGGTTTTAAAAAATTCCATTATTACTAATAATACTGGTCTGAGCATACCTGGTGTAGGTATGATTCACTTTGGAGGTGGCTTACATATATGGGATAACTCAAATATTATCTTAAACAACATAGAAGTTTCGTATAATTCAAGTTATGTTGGGGGTGGAGTTTATCTGCAGGGTTGTACTGTTCGTTTTACTAATACATTGATTTTTGAAAATACTGCGACTTACGGAGCGGGACTAGCGTTAGTGAGATGTGCGGATCTACAAATAATTAATTCTACAGTAACAGATAATCATGGTGGTCTTGGAGCTGGAATATTATGTGTTGATAATTCTCATCCTGAGTTAATGAATACAATCTTGTGGGATAATATACCACATGAGGTAGTTTTTTCCTCTTCTGGGGAACCAAATTCAATCTCATTGTCCTATTGTGATATAAGGGATGGTTTAGCAGGAATTTTCCCGCAAAATAATGGCACCATTATCTGGGGATTCGGAAATATAAATGAAGACCCTCTCTTTTTCGGTGGTGATCCTTTCAGTTATGAGTTATCAGAAAATTCTCCTTGCATAGATGCCGGTACTCCGGACACTACCGGATTGCATCTCCCTGCAACAGACTTAGCTGGGAATCAAAGGATTTATAACGGAAGGATAGATATTGGTGCATACGAATATCAAGGATATGGCATAGATGAGCCGGATACATCATTTATAAGAAAATTATACCTTTTCCAAAATAAACCAAATCCGTTCAGTTCATCTACAACAATAACATTTATTTCTGCAGATTATGATAGAATAAAAGACTATACGCTCTCTATTTATAACACCAAAGGACAGCTTGTAAAGAGATATTATGGGTCAAAGGATGATTTTTGGGTAAAAACGAAGATCGTCTGGGATGGCACGGATGAGCAGGGCAGGCAGGTCGCACCCGGAACATATTTATATAAACTGGAGTATAATGGCAATGCAGTCGTGAGGAAGATGGTTTTATTGCGTTAAAGTGTGAAAGCGAAGAAGCGCAAAAGCGCAAAAGCGAAACAAATTATTATAAGCGGTTGTCATTCTTGAGCGGAACGAAGTGGAGAGAAGAATCTTTTTTTCAGAACACGCAGCAAGTTGCTATAAAGAGGTCCCGTCCTTAAAGAATAGATTCTTCGTTACATCCGTTTTCATTTGAATTTCAATCATGATGACAAGCAAAAATAATATGTAGAATTAATTATCTCCAATTGACCAATTAATAAATAACTACTCACTTCTGAAATCTTAAATCGATGTTCTGCAATCTTCAATCAAAAACAGAATGGAAGCCGAGCTTCCACATTCATGCTTTATCAATTTGGAATTGGTAAAGAGATGACACAGATAATTGTAACTCAACATTCCGACCTGTCCGAGGTGTAACGGGTGAAGACTGATGTTGAGTACGCAAGATTGCAATCTTGCGATACAGATACCTTAAAATAAAAATAAACATAGTAATTTTAGATAGTTCATATATTGTAGAATAAAAGAAATTCAGGATTAAAAATCCGAAATCACTATCCTTGACATTCTATAAACCACCGACAGAAAAGAACGAAAAATCACCGGAGGTCTCATGGCTCATAAACTTGAATTTGGTTATATTTCAAGCGAAAAAGCAATGGAACTCGAAGAAACCTACGGGGCGCACAATTATCATCCCCTTCCAGTTGTGATAGCAAAAGGCGATGGACCTTTTGTATGGGACCCCGAAGGAAATAAATATTATGACTTCCTTTCTGCATATTCTGCAGTTAACCAGGGACATTGTCATCCCAAAATCATAGATGCACTTATAAATCAGGCAGAAATTTTGACCTTAACCTCACGCGCATTTTTTAATAATAAGCTTGGCGAATATGAAAAATTTGTTACTGAATACTTCGGATTTGAGATGGTTCTGCCAATGAATACAGGCGTCGAAGGCGTGGAAACTGCAATGAAGCTTGCGCGCAGATGGGGCTATGTCAAAAAAGGGATTGAAGACAACGAGGCAAAGATCATTTTCTGTGAAAATAATTTCCACGGACGAACTCTCGGTGCGATCTCCGCTTCTACCGATCCCGACTGCCGCAGGCAGTTTGGTCCTTTCCTTCCCGGAATAATCAAAATACCCTATAATAACACCGAAGCGCTCGAACGAGTTTTACAGGAGCAGGGTGACGAAGTGTGCGCATTTATAGTAGAACCGATTCAGGGTGAAGCTGGCGTGTATGTTCCGGATGAGGGGTATATCAAAAATTGCTATGACATCTGCAAAAAACATAATGTGCTTTTTGTTGCTGATGAAGTGCAGACCGGTATCGGACGAACTGGTCGCTTGCTTGCATGTGATTATGAAAATGTCAAACCCGATGTACTAATCCTCGGAAAGGCGATTTCCGGTGGAGTTCTTCCCGTTTCAGCAGTACTTTCCAGTAGAGAAATTATGCTCACGATCAAACCAGGCGAACACGGTTCAACCTTTGGCGGTTTTCCCCTTGCCTGTGCTGTGGCAACTGCTGCACTCAACGTAATAAGAGATGAAAAACTTACTGAAAATGCAGAAAGACTGGGAAGAATATTCCGAGCTGGGCTTGAAGCAATCGATTCACCACTTATTGAAATCGTACGAGGAAAAGGACTGCTCAATGCTGTAGTCATAAAACCAAAAGATGGAATCGATGCATGGAAGATATGCCTGATGCTCAAAGAAAAGGGCATTCTTGCCAAACCAACCCATGAACATATTATTCGTTTTGCCCCACCTCTCGTCATCACAGAAGATCAGCTACGGGATTCGCTTGTACGAATAAAAACAGTTTTTGACGAGATCGAAATATGAAAATAGGAATTCGAAGAGAAGATAAAAGCAAGTGGGAACGAAGAGTAGCACTCATTCCGGAGCATATCAAACTATTAAAAGAAAAGTACAATATTCAAACCGTGATTCAACCTTCATCGATCCGCATCTTTACTGATGATGCATACAAAAAAGCCGGTGCCATCGTTCGGGAAGACCTTTCGGAATGTACGGTCGTGTTTGGCGTGAAAGAAATGCCCTCGTCCTTTTTTCTACCCGGGAAAACCTATGTTTTCTTTTCGCATATCATCAAAGGACAGCTCTATAATATGCCAATGCTCCAGCGCCTGATGGACTTGAAATGCAATCTTATTGAATATGAAAAGATCGATAATGACCAAGGTCAAAGATTGATTTTTTTCGGCAGGCATGCAGGCATTGCTGGCATGGTGGATTCACTCTGGGCTTATGGACAGCATCTCAAATACAAGGGAATGCACACTGCTTTTGAAAAAATCAAAAAAGCTTATGAATATGAATCTGTGGATGATATTAAGGTTGCCTTTAAGAAGATTGGGAATGAAATATCTGAAAATGGATTGCCGGATGAGATTTGCCCTCTTGTAGTTGGATTTACCGGCTACGGAAATGTGTCCAAAGGTGCACAGGAAATTCTTGATTGTTTCCCCTTTATTGAGATTATACCCGAAGATCTTCTTTCATTGAAAAAGAAAAACAATATTTCCAAAAATCATCTTTACAAAGTTGTGTTCAAAGAAAACGACATTGTTGAACCCAAAGATGAATCCGCGAAGTTTGAGCTACAGAACTATTTTAGTCATCCAGAAAAATATAAGTCCCAATTTGCTAAATATATACCTCACCTTACCATTCTTATGAACTGTATTTTTTGGTCGCTCGGCAGTCCGAGACTTGTCACAAAAGCTGCATTAAAGGAACTTACTGCAGGCGGCAAACAGCTCAAATTAAAGGTGATAGGGGACATAAGCTGCGATATTGAGGGCTCGATCGAGATCACCAGTAAAATTACAGAACCGGATAATCCCACTTATATTTATAATCCCCTGACAGATACTGAGATCGATGGAAATAAAGGCAATGGAGTCATTGTTGTCGGTCGAGATAATCTGCCCTGCGAGATTCCAAAGGATGCATCCGCCTCCTTTAGTGAAGCACTGGTGGACTTTATTCCAAACCTGCTCGCCGCTAATAGCTCAGGAAAACTTGATGTGATGGAGCTTCCAAAAGAACTTCAGACTGCTTTGATCCTGCAAGACGGAAAACTCACGAAAGACTATACATATCTTAAAAAATTTTTATAAGTAAAGAAAGGATATTCCAATGAAAAAAGTACTTATTCTGGGAGCTGGACTTGTCTCCAGACCTCATGTGAACTATCTACTTGCTCAAAAAGATTTTATGGTAACTGTTGCAAGCCGTACTGTCAGCAAGGCAGAAAAACTTGTTGCAGGTCATCCGAACGGAACTCCTGTCGAGCTCAATGTCAAAGATGACGACATGCTGGATAAACTCGTTTCCGAGCACGATCTTGCCGTAAGTTTGCTTCCATATACTTATCATGTGAAAGTGGCAAAGCTCTGCATCAAGCACAGAAAGCATATGGTTACCACATCCTATGTAAGCGATGCAATGAGAGCGTTGGATGATGATGCTCGTGAAGCAGATGTGCTCATTCTTAACGAGATCGGCGTCGATCCCGGCATCGACCACATGTCTGCAATGAGAGTTATTGACGGAGTGAAAGAGAAAAATGGAAGGATCGTGAGTTTCAAATCATTCTGTGGCGGACTTCCTGCACCGGAAGCGAACACAAATCCCTGGGGTTATAAGTTTTCATGGAGTCCACGCGGTGTTGTCATGGCTGGAAAAAATGCAGCTAAATGGCTTGAAGACGGTAAGATAATCGATGTTCCAGGATCGGAGCTCTTTGCTCATCATTGGGAAGTTGAAATTCCGGAATTCGGCAAACTCGAGGGATATCCCAACAGAAATTCTGTTCCGTATGTTGATATATATAGCATCAAGGATACAAAAACGATGTTCCGCGGTACGCTTCGCTATCCCGGCTGGTGTGTTACTATGAAGAAGATCGTTGATCTCGGATTTCTTGATGACGAAAAGGAATTCGACCTTGATGGCTTATCCTATGCTGATTTCATGGAGAAATTGGTCATAGTCAAAACTCACAAAACTTTGAAAGAGAACCTTGCGGCACAGTGGGATATACCTGTTGATACAAATCCGATATATCGTGTTGAATGGCTTGGACTTATCAGTAATGAGAAAATTGGTTTGGAAAAGGGAACTGCTATGGACGTGTTCTGCAATGCGCTGAATGAAAAGCTGACTTATGGTCCGGGCGAGAGAGACCTGCTTGTGCTTCACCATGAATTTATTGCAGAATTTCCAGACAGAAAACAACATATTACTTCAACAATGATAGACTACGGAATTCCTAATGGCGATTCTTCGATGTCACGTACTGTGGGACTGCCTGCAGCGATTGCTGTTAAACTGATCCTTCAGGGGAAGATACAGGAAAAAGGTATTAAAATACCTGTTGATCCTGAAATCTATCTGCCCGTTCTCGAAGAGCTGAAGAACCAGAACATCGAATGCGTGGAGCGGTTTGAGGATATGTAAGAA
>JACNJG010000131.1 GCA_014382685.1 Candidatus Cloacimonadota bacterium | reverse complement strand
GCACTCCGAAGACGAAGTGATCCAGTATGCAAGAGGTACTTCAATAATAAAAATATCCGGCAGTTCAATATAGGAAATGTCATAGGATTCATCAGCATTTGAAAAGATCACAGACTCTATCTCATCAATAACATTACGATTTACGGTCAGACGATACAACGCAGTGGACATGAATGCAGCAGCCATCTGATCTCCACCACCGCTTTCTTCATCATTTTGAGGGAATTTGATAAATATCTCATTATCAGCCACGAGTGGGAAAAGTGCAGGTGCATTTGATCTTTTAAGTTTTTTGTAATCCGTGCTCTTGACGTCCACGCTCATATACATCTCATATCCGCATTCAAGGTCGTTGTCCGCTTTCACAAAACGTGCTTCGATATTTTCAGGAATTTCACTGATGATAAAATTTTCATTGAATTCGAATACACCTTCACAGGGATTGTCATCAGATTTATTGCCGCCCATGCTGCTGGACATTTCAAATACACTTTTGCACACTGCAAATTTTAGGAACACATTGAGATCATTTCCATCTTTGGAAATGTGTTGAGTAATGTTAAAACATCCTGAAAGAAGCAAAACGAGTAAGCTGAATACAATAATTCCAACTGCTTTTTTCCTTTTGATTATAGGATGAGATTTTTCTTTTTTATTCATTTTTTTCTCCTAAGTTTTTTTATAAAATTAGACCTTTGCTTCGAGTATCAGCTCATTTTCATAAGTAAATATCTTAAACGTCATAGTATCTCTCAGTGTTATAATTCCATACGTTGCGATGCGTCCCTTATCTTTTTTTGCTCGCAGATGTCCCGGATTGAACCGAATGCCAAAAATACTGTTTGAGCACTCCCAATTGTGAGTATGCCCAAACAGAAGCACATCAGCGGAATTATTCAGGTCATCTGGAGAATGAGCAATGAGGAATTTCTTATTTTCAATCTCTAATTCCAGCACATGCGGAAGTTTTCCGTTTCTATATTCCTGATGAAAAATTCCGGGCACGCGATATACTTTTCTTCCTCTTCTGTTATAAACACAGGAATCCAGATCATCATAATTATCTCCAAGATGGATTATCGCTCCAACATGAAGATTGCTGTCTATCACATGCTGCAGCATATTATAGTTTCCGTGAGTGTCGCTGACTACGAGTATTTCTTTCATAAGATACCTTTTGCATTTTTTTTAATGTCATGATTCAAAAGAAGCAATTTTCATTTATACATTGTAACCACAGAGAACACAGAGGGCACAGAGATTTATAATTTAAATCTTATAATTATATCTTTCATTTTCTTTACTCTGTTGGATATGAACACTCGATAACCTGTAATAGCAATCGCATAATTAACATTATTTTTTTACAAAATTTACCTTTAGAAATATTTGTCAATTAGTTTGAGGATTCATCTTGGATACTCCCAATTTTTGAGTATGGAATTCAGAATACAATCAAAAAAATTAACCACAGAGAACACAGAGAACACAGAGAAAAAATAAAAGATAAAAAGAAAACAGTGTTAAGTGAAAAATTAGCAGACTGGACTTCCGCCAGCTGACGGACTGATGAAAATCAAAAATAAAAAATAAGGAATTCCTCTGTGTTCTCTGTGGTGAATTCAACATTTTCATCTGTGCAAATCTGTCCAATCTGTGAGCCAATATTAAATCCTAAAACGCCTGCCCCAGACTAAAGTAAAGTTTGCCAGATGACTCACCGCTTTTGGGGAACCAGTTAAACCCATAATCACATCGGACAACGCCAAGAGGGGTGTCAAATCTCAAACCAATGCCCGGAGAACTTCTCATCGGCTCCTTTTTTATATCCTTCATATAATTCCAAACATTCCCGAAATCAAAAAATATCACTCCGCCAAGTGCTTTATAGATAGTCTGTCTTATCTCAATATTATTTACGAGCTTATATCTTCCGCCAATTGGAAGTCCCTTATTGTCCAGAGGTCCGACTTTTCTATAATTGAAACCGCGCAGTGAGTGTGGACCGCCTGCATAAAATCTCTCGTTTAGCGGAACATTTGTAGAATTTCCAAACAGTGTGAGAGCGCCTGCTTCAAGCGAGATGGCTATAATTGTGGTATGTGTGATCGGTGCATAATATTTTCCATGAAGGACCAATCGTCCGAAAATATTAGTAGTTTTTTCATAGGAAGTCGCAATTTCACTATCCAGGGAAAGCACATGACCGCTTGTTGTATTGAAAATATTATCCCTGTTATCGTGAATTGCCGAAAGGGTCAATGAGTTTAAATTGGAGCTATATTTATCGGGTAATTCCTGCACTTTCACATGACTAAAATGCACTTTTTCATACCTGTATGCAAGTGATAAGCTGGAATGTGTAGCGAAGGATTTCCCAACGATCACCTTCCCCCCGTATTCCGAAACATCGTAGCCGGGCTCTTCATTATATGTTGCAAATATGTTCACATCGGTATTCAGCTTGATACCAAAGGTCCATGGCTCGGTATAGGATGCCTCGATCTTGCGAGTAATATAACTTAGTTTTCCACTCAAACTGATTTTTTGTGCTGTTCCCCACAGATCGCTATAAAGCAGTTCCGCAAAAATACGGGCTTTATCAAGAGAGCCGTACCCAACCCCTATATTGAATTCTCCAGGAACTTTTTCTTTGATCTCGATGAGGATATCCTTCTCGGAGCTTAGCGAATCTATGGTCACGGGTCTGATAAAAATGCTTTCAAACATACCGGTAAGATACAACTCTCTTTGCGATGCGAGGAGTTTGGAATAATTCACGATCTCGCCGGATTTGAAGGTCAGATCACGCATAATGATCTTTTTCTTTGTGATCTCTAAGCCACGAATAATGATATTTCTGATTGAAAACTGTTCATTTTCGGTAATGCGGAAATCAATAAGCGCTCTATGTAACTCATCATTTATTTTGATGCCTGGCACTACTTCAGCATCAAGAAATCCTGCATTTGCATAAAGTGTCAGCAATGTGTATGTTGCATCCTGAACTTTTTTCTGTTGAAGCTGGTAACCTTTATACAGACCAATTTTTTTCATAAGAGTTGAATCAGGAAAGACCGAATTTCCAAATACGGAAATTCCTTCAATAAGTGTGGGCTCCCCTTCAAATATCTGAATGCTGATCGAAAGCTGCTTTTTTTCCTCGTTTCTATCAAATGAATAATCACTTACTTTCGCTTGCAGATAGCCATTCTGTTGATAGAAAAGTGCGAGATTTTTCAGGTCCTCTATGAATACTTCAGGATAATAATAGGCGGGACTTAAAAATTTGCTTGCCCTTGTAACCATTACTTCCTGCAAAGTTCGTGACCTATAGACACTATTTCCCTCAAACGTAATGGAAGTTATTGTGAAGGCATTCTTTTTATTGGCAGAAAGTCCGGGAGTCATGATCAGCAATATTATTATTAGCAATATGACAGAATTTCTCTTTTTCATTTGAAGTTCACCCTATATATCACATCGACACCTGCATTGCCTTCCTGGTCTGCCTGTCCCTGTAAATAGAAGTGGTCGGTGAGCTTATAATCAAGTTCGATGCTCTGTTCGTTCAGATAACCGATGCGTGTGGAATAGGTTACTTTCATACGTTTTGAAAGCTGCTTTGATGCGACGAGCTGGGGTCCCCAGGAATCACCGAAATTAAAGAGATTCCCCTCGATCGTAACATCATCAAGATCAAAAATATGAGCCATTTGCCCTGCAACGAATCCCGATATCTTCTGGCTTGAATACTGTTCTGCACGCTCAAGGAGTATATCTTTCAGTGAAGTGCTATATTTGTCTGGTGTTTGAGAAAAAATCTGCTCCCGGGTTGTTCCGATAGTAATTAATGAGAGTATGTTCGCTTCATCGAGAGAAGGAATCGATTGAAGGGTTACCGTTGCTTTATCGGCTTGTCCTGTCACTGCAAAGATAATATGATATGGCTCTGCATCGGGCTGTTCGTAGTTCTTTATGTCCGTTTCCGCTTGAATATCAAGAATGGGATTAATCACATTAGGATCGGTAAAATCAAATATTCCGCGAGTGATTTCAAATTTTCTATCAAGATAAACGATATAACCTTCAGTCGTCTCTATTCGTCCTGTGAGATTCGGTTGAGCCAGAGTTCCTATCACGCCGACATCTGCCTTGAGGCATATACGCGCAAGATTATTGTCTATCCAGATATCCTTGCTTTCAGTAATACGGACATTCAGTTTGGTCTGCATCATAAGCTGGGAAGGTTTTTGGAATATCTTTGGTTTCCCGAGAGAATCCAGCAGTTTTGAAATATGCATATCCTGAAGATATTTAGTCTTTCCCAAAACCACGCTTCCCTCGATCAGATATCCGGTTTTTTGCTGTTTATAATTTAGAGAGCAGCTCTTCAAAGTGAACTGATACATTTTGGGTTTTTTCAGGGCAATATTCTCTGCTTCAAGATGAAATGCAATATCCTTGATCACGCCATTACCGTACTTTACATATCCCGAACTGTTGACGAAGCCCTCGTTGAACATACATCGAAAGTTCTTCAGAACCATCTGCTCATCAGTTGCAGAAATATCAAGCATACACCTTGAGAACGGAACAGGAAAGTCCGTTGGAAGAACATCAATATTTTCAGCTTTTACATAACCACGGAACAGGGGAGTTTGCATAGTTCCTCGAATATCTACAGAAGCATTTACATTGCCATGCGCATTCATGATGGCAGGAGTTAAGGTTTCTAAAAATGAAATATCGAACTCATCAAGCGACAGGTGAAGATCGATATCATCCTGCTGAAAAGTGCCTTTCAAACAAACTGCCTGCATTCCGTTGATGGACAGCGCTATATTCGGTGAAAAAGAACTCCAACCCGATTCGGAAATGCTGCCTGTCAGAGAAAAGGTTTTACCTTCGTAAAGACCGGTGCATTTATTTATATTCAAAGTGCTATCTGAAAAGATTAGCAAAGCATCGAGATTTTCGACAGGTGATTTATGCTTATCTAACCGGACGAAACCGCTGTTAACACGAAGCGATCCGCTGACATCCGGTGCAGCAAGCGTTCCGCCGATCTGAACCGTGGAAGTAAGAGTTCCCTGAACCTGAATTGCATCGAGAAATTCTTGAGTAAAATCTGCCAGCTTAACCTCAGAAAGTGATATCTCACCCCGAAGTGTACTGTGCGGGCTGACTGCAATCCCTCCTTTGCTTTCATCCAATTCAAGCTTTCCTCGAATTCGAATTTCATTATTAAAGAGCTGAACAGTCCCATTGCTTAGTATGATCTCGGATGGTGTTAGTTCCCCCTGAAGCGAGATATTATCTATGCAAAGATCTTTATATGCCGGTTTATCAATATTGAGAGACACAGAACCTGTTGGCTTATCTATTGTTCCTTCAAAGGATACATTCCCGGAAACACTTCCCTGAATTCCAACCAATGAATCTGAAAAAGCGCCCAGCATTTCAAGGGAAAGTTCTTTCAAATTTGCATTCAAAGAAATATTTTCTGCAACTGAGAAACTACTCTGTATTGAACCAAAGTGATGTTTTGTATTTTTTTCTTTATCTTTGAAATCAACGAATAAATTTCCCGATCTTTCTGATAATGAGAAATCACCTTTTGCTTCACATCGAACTTTCTCCATATCAATATTCAGTGTATTCACCGAAATATCTGAATTTTTTGCAGTGCATTCAAGCACAAGAGATGGCACAGCAAAATCCTTATATTTCACACTATCCGCATGTAATGATAAATTGCCGGAGAAATCTTTCAATGTACCGGATATCGATCCATTATATTGAGCTCTACCGAGAATTTCTTCATTCGTAAGAGTGGCAACAAGAGTGGGAATTGAATCCATTTTTCCGGAAAAAGAACTGCTTTTTACATAAAGTGAACTGTCGGTATACTGGATTTCTGCATACAGAGAATCAACTGGGAATTGCTTGTAGGATAGCCCGACTCCTTTAATTTTTGCATGAATCTCAGGATTGGACAACTCGCCTGTAAAATCTGCATCTGCATATAATTTTCCTCTTGCTTCCAATAGATTGAAAAGCCCGGCAACGTACTCGATATTTTTTATGTGGATCGCAGCAGAGCCATCTATTTTTGAATCACGAAGAATGAATTTACTTTCAACAAATGATGAATCCTGTACCATACGGAGGGCTGTATCTCCTGCATTATATGAGAATGTGCAGTTAATTGGATCAATACTTTTCTCTTTAAAAGTCATCTTGTGAAGCTGCACTTTTCCGGAAAGTTGAGAGGACAGAATTGAAGTTATTGCACCGGACGAGCTTACGGTGCCGGTCAAAGAACCTTTGTACGGAGAATTAGTATTATAATAATATTCCCATAATTGAGCAAAATCTAAATTCGAAAAATCTAGATCGATATTATAAGATTCTGTACTGTCCAGCATCATCCAGCCCTGCGCAGAGAAAGAACCCTCAAAAATTTCAGCATATATTTTTTGGATATTCAGAGAATCCCTTGCAAAAGAGACCTCCACATTTCCATTCTGAAATGCAAGCTCGCCGATCGTAAGAGTTGGATAGGTCAATCGGGCATGAAGATTGGGCTCAGATACAGAACCGTCAAAAGTAATTAGTGCCACAAAATCGGTTTGCAATGGTTTAAATTGTGGTGGAATAGAAGTATCCAATTTTGCAATAAGCTGTTCGGGATTGCCACTAATGCGTATTTTTCCTGCAATATTCGGATTTTCCTTAAGAACTATATTTGCATTACCGCAGAGGTGAACACCTTCAGCTTTTAATGAGAGAGTATCGACCTCTATCTTTTGTCCTTGCGTGGAACCGATGATCAGAAACTGCTCAATAGTGTATTGCTGACTCTTATAATCAAATCCCGCATAAGACAAATTTGCAGAGAAATTGTAAGATGTATCTACAATAGAATGCTTTATCACTACTTCAAGATCCTGAATATTTCCATCGAGAGGAATAGCCCGATCTTCATAAATAATTGATGCATTTATCACGTTTATAGATTTAAACGAAACTTGTAATGGATCTTTGATTGGCTCTCCGGTTTGTTTGGGCAACGGTAACAGAAAATTGCCCTTGTCATCCCGAAGAATTTTCGCATTCAATCCATCGAGCACAACAGAAGAGATGTTGATTTTGTTTTTCAAAATTGTGAGTAAACTATAATGAATTTCCAGCGAATTGATCTCAAATTTAGATGAGTTTTCGGTATCATCTGCATAAATTGAAATATCATTTAATTTCACGAATGAAAAGATGTCTGTTTTTAAAGTTTTGATACTCACATTTGTCTGAAGCGTTTCTGATAGTGATTCTGAAATGAAATCCTTGATAATATTCTCACCAATTGGAGTTCGCACAAAAATGTAAAGCAGAAGGAGTAAAGAGATGAGAGCAATAACTATGATCGTAATAATTCGAAGGATCTGTTTTGAGATGATGTTTTGCATAAAGCTTAGTTGTAATGTGATTCTTTTACAGATTTTCTATCACTTAAAATTATTAACACAGTTTCTCCACTAAAAGCATTTCTAAAGATCCCATACGAAATAAAAGAACAACAAAAAGATTCTTTGATCGAAATTAAATATTTAGTAGGGAACTCTATATTTGATTCGCTTTAATCTGATTAATTCCTCGTTTTTGTGTCAATAATATC
>JACNJG010000126.1:6268-7784 GCA_014382685.1 Candidatus Cloacimonadota bacterium | reverse complement strand
TCATAATATTCTTTGAACTTGATCAGCTTATCAGAAATTACAGGTTGAGAAATTATATTTTGGTATAGTTTCCAAAAAGATAAATTGTCTTTAAGAGATTGAGTAAAGTTATTGAGCAATATTTCCAACTTTTCATAAGCAGAGATTTCGGTTTGATTGATTTTCACCATCTCATCGAAGTATTTGAATCCATCCATGAAAACTGATTCCAGGAGTTCATCCTTGCTCTTGAAATAATTGTACATCAAGCCCTTAGAAATCCCTGCGGATTTTGATATCATTTCTATCGATGCTTTATAATAGCCATGTTCGGCAAAGACTTCCAATGCTTTTGAGATGATAAGATTCCTCGACTTCGCCCTCATTTCTGCAAACTTTTCCGGTTTTCTCGGAGTCATCATATTATACCTTCAGAGATAGATTTCATTATTGACTGACCGTTCAGTTAAAAAAATATATTGTCAAATTATTTATTTCTAATTGGAATTATATTTGTGTGGATGTGTTATCTAATCGATCTTAAAAAATCAGGAGGACCTTTAAAATAAACACTCTTTGAAATAGGAACTTATTTTATGAGCAAAATCCATCAACACATTTTATCATAGAGCACAGTAAAGTTTCTCAATGTCTTTGCAATAGATGTTTCAAGGAGTTTTTCTGCATCCCCGACTGCATTTTCGTATGTTTCATCAAAGGGAATAGTGCCGAGATAGCATTTCTCAAAAATCTCTTTTGCAAAGGGCGCCGCAGGGAAGGTCATGTTTTCAATCACACCAAGAATCTGAATATTCAGTTCTTCCAGTAATTCAAGCGATTTTTTTACCACATTTGTCGTGATCTTCGAAGGAGTAGTGACAATGCAGAATTCAATATTCTTGATAAGACGAATAATATCGAGAGTTGTATCATTGATTCCGGGTGGCATGTCGATTATGAGGTAATCAAGCTCATCCCATCTGGTTATTGCAAGAAGTTCCAGAATTGCATTTGTAATGTCCTGACCGCGCATCGGAGCGGCGTGATCTTGCGTAAAATTTGCAATTGTGATGTAGGATATGCCGTGATATTTTGGAGGTATGATGCCTTCGTCTTCATCGGGAAAATGGAAGTCATCGATGCCGAGGATCGTGTGTGTTGAAGCACCGGTGAAGTCGAGATCGAGAAGTCCTACTTTTTTGTTTGAGTCTGCGAGAACAAGCGCAAGCATTGAAGCAATTGTGCTTTTGCCAATTCCGCCTTTTCCACCTGCAATTGCAATGATTTTGCCCACTTTGTCAAGCCGTTTTTCCACAACATTTATTCGAGGATCCATTCTTACTTCTCCATATAAATACTTTTAACCACGAAAGGCACGAAAAGCGCGAAAATGGATTGTAAGAAAATCATTCTAAAAAACTTCATTTTGTTAATTTCGTATTTTTTCATAATACAAACCTTTCAATGTTTATTTTTGGATAAGATGAAAAATTTACTAATAAGTATTAATAGCATTTAAATTTTTGTCCATTTTTTT
>JACNJG010000126.1:0-5908 GCA_014382685.1 Candidatus Cloacimonadota bacterium | reverse complement strand
GTGGTTCATATTATTTCTCTCCTTCAATTGAATCCACCCAGATGCCTCGTCCTTTCACGATTTCAAAATCAGGGCTTTTGCAGTTTGGACATTTGAGGAATACATGTGCAGTTTCAGGAATAAAATGTATTGATTCTGTTTCGTCATCATCCAGATTATTTTTTACATCGCCGAACATCCATTCATGCGAGCAATTCATACATTTGAATCCTGCAGGTTCGATTTCAAGTTTGCATTCAACATCTTTAAGGAGTTCAGGTTGGTTTTTCAGAACCTCTTGCAGCACTGTATCAAAAATTTCCTTTGAAATGGTTTGCAGCTCACCGATCTTTACAACGATCTCAGTAACCTTTATTAGATTTTCTTCTTGTGCGACTTTTTTTGCAGTAGTTATTACTGCATCAGCCAGTGCCCATTCATGCATTAAAACTCCTAAATTTTAAATATTTCGTTATAATTTTCATCGTAGGGGCTCAATATATTGAGCTCATTTATCATCAGTTTTTATAAACAGTTTTATAATATTCATCTAAATCCATATTGAAATTATCTGCTAGCTTGTTGTCTCTGTCAAAATTCCATCTCATTGGATTGGATATTATATATTCTCTGATCCTATTGAGTTCCTTTTCATTTCTTACGATATGTTCATAGAAATTCCGTTGCCAACCAAATTTATTATACCCATTTTGATTACACCATCTTGTAACTGAGCCCTTATATTGTCTGATAATTGAACCAACAGAACCCTTTATCACATGTTGAAACGTATGACGGGGCTGAACATGTTCAGCTGCTACAATATTATCGGTTTCTGAAATTTGAATTAAGCCATGAAGATGATTGGGCATGATTATAAAAACGTCTAAGTTTGTATGATTGAAATGATTTGGGATCTCGACCCAGAATTCATGAGCAATTTTTCCAATAGAGGATAAGGTCATTTGATTATCAATAATAGAGCCAAGAAAAGATTTTCTATAAAAAGTACATATTGTTACAAAATACGTTTCTGCTTGTGAATAATCATATCCGGGTAATCTTATGGATTTATTTTTCCTGCGAGCATCTGATAATATCATATAATTCTAACGCTCTTCGCCCTTCTCTCTTCTCTACACGCTTCTCGCTCCACGACTACAGATCATAATACCGGGCAATTTCCCAAGGATGCGGGATTTTGCGCATATCATCGAGATCTTTTCGTTTTATCCTGATCCATTTTAATAAAAGATCGGTCGGCAAAACATTGCCATAAGTAAGATATTCATTATCATGCTTCAAGCTGTGCAGGGCGAATTCAAGAGTGTCCGGGAACGAGGGGATTTTTATCAATTCTTCTTCAGATAATTTATATAGATTTGTATCAAGTGGTCCAAATCCTTTTTCAATAGGATCGATCTTGTTTCGCACACCATCTATTCCAGCCATGATGAGCGCAGCAAAGGCAAGGTAGGGGTTACATGTCGCATCTGTCGGACGGAACTCGAATCTGCGTTCTTCAGCATCTTTTACGTAAGCTGGAATTCTTATAGCTGCTGAGCGGTTGCCCTCTGCAAATACTGCCTTTGAAGGTGCTTCAAGCCCGGCGATCAATCTGCGGTAGGAATTTGAGGTTGGATTAGTAAGAGCAGAGAGGGATGCGGAATGAGTCAGAATTCCACCGATGAAATACAGTGCAGTTTTGCTTAATTTATATAAACCATTTGGATCATTAAAGATATTTTTTCCATCTTTTTTCAGGAATATGTGGATGTGCATGCCATTACCTGCTTCACCCGGGAATATCTTCGGCAGGAAAGAGATGACCTTGCCGTGTTTTTTGGCAATTCTATGGCTGATATTCTTTGCAAGCACCGTAGCATCAGTTGCTTTTTCGACAGGTCCGAATTTGAATTCGATCTCTGCCTGTGAGGTACCGACTTCATGGTGATGATATTTCACTCCTATACCAACCTCCTGCAGCGCCAGAACGATCTCATTGCGTATCTTAAAAAAATGATCATTTGGTTCCGAACGATGATAGCCGCGATTGGCTGCAAGACGGTAAATTTCCTCACCCGAAGGAGGGCTCGCCATTTCACTGCTTTCCAGCTTGTAGGAGACTTCGCGTGTGCTCATAATGCTGAAAAGCTGATCAATAATATTGAATTCCAGTTCGATAAGCACTTGCACTTCATCAGCGATGCCTTCTTCTTTTAGCGTGTTAAGTGCCTTTTGAATTATATGCCGCAGGTCTTGTGAAAAGCTCTCGCCCGTATGAGCATCAAAAACATCACAGAAAAAATATAATATCTTTGATTCCGGGTCAACAGGGTCAGTGAATGCGCTGTTCAGATCGGGCTTGAATATCATATCCGAGCTTTCAACATTGGCAAATCCAAAATTGGATGCATCAAATCCGATGCCGTTCTGCAAAAGTTTTTCTGTGAAATTCTTTGCAGGTATGGTTACATTTCGAAGCCGTCCTTCAATATCCGGCACATAAAAGGATACAAAATTCAATTCTTTATCTTTGATGAAGCGTTTTACTTCATCGGAATTTTTAAAAGAAAGCATAAGGACTCCATAATTTTGTATTGGGAAAGCAAAAATTTAGCTGTTGGAATATCTGTCAATTAAAAGATTGTCTTTTACTGTAAATTTCAGAAATGTAGATCAAGGGATCGTGAAATCTCTTAAAAAGACTTATTTCGAGGTGTTGCTTTCTGTGAAGAATGCAAGTTGGATCTTAGAAGAGTTACTCCTCAGTTGTCTTTTGAATCTCTATAATATTTAATTCTCCAAAGACCACATCTGCGCGTACAGAAATATATTTCTGCCCTTTCACATATCCCGGAGAAATATAGGAATTATTTCCAATTGCTGCCACATTTCCATCTGGTAGATGAGCACTAGAAAAGACAGAGGAAACTTTGACAATAAAGGGTTTAGCGGGATCGATCATCACGTCACCTTTACCAAACACAACATTTACCTCGAAATCTAGAAACTCATCATCAAGCTCGATCTCTGATAGATCAATGGAACCTTTCCCGAAAATTATGTTATATTCCTCATTTTTGTTAGAACTTTTTATTTCACTCGAAGAGAAAACCACAGTATTTCTTGATGTTTTGATGCCAAAGGAGCCGAAGAGTATCTTCAGTCCGAGATAAATAAAGATCAATGCGATAATAATTGAGAAAACTGGAATTTTAATGTTGAATACTGCATTGAGTATAATGCTCAACCCGAAGAGGATTATAACTGCTCCCCAGAAAAAGCTGCTAAATAAAAATGCCATTTTCACATGTCCTCCATGTTATTTGATTAATAGTTTACGGTTCTATCATTATGATAGGAACATACATCTCTTCCTCACTCAAGCCGCCGTGATGACCTGTGTGCTGGTGAGGACTTTCACCTAATACTTTATCTTTTATTACAAAATTATCTTTTGGGATCAGAACATAATCACCGATTCTATCCCATAATTTCGGATCCGGCTCATCCAGTCCATAGAAATGGTTTTCAACAAGTTTTGAACTTTTATATATTAAGCATACATCTGTAAGATGCTCCTTCACATATTCTTCAAAGATACCTGCCATGTCCTGTTTCACATAACAGTAAGCTGCCCTTGGATCGCCGGATAGGGGCATCACAAGTGTTTCTTTGAGTTTAGGATGCTGTTCAATATCAATAAGCGTGTCTTTTTCACCATCAATAAGACCATGATCGGATGTGATGACTACAATACTATTTGTATTTCTGATCGAATACACAAAATTTTCCAGTGCTTTTGCAAGTTCCTGGGAATGGTTTTTACAATTCAATGAATGGATGCCGTTCTTATGAGCAAGTGTATCAAAGGTAGGCCAGTAGGCATAGATAAATTTTTCTTCGGGAGTATCCTGCACAATGCCCATGAGATTCATAATAAAGTTCTCGATATTTTCCTTTTTATAAGCAACAGAGGTGGACCCTTTGCTATAAAATTTCGTATAATCTGAATTTATAATATAATCATTTGTGAGCGTGTAGGATTTGCGAGTGAGATTCTCAAAAATAGTGCTTTGTCTAAAAATATCTTTTGCATATACATCGCTTTTGCTGAAAATTTCTCCGCCGTATCTTGGCTTGAAAGGGAGGATCGCAGAAATAGTTCCAAGCTCCTTCAGATAGACAAACCAGCCGGTAACCGCATGTTGTGCAGGTGACATACCCGTCATGAAAGATGTGATGGCAGTTGCAGTTGTGGAAGGAAAGACCGAAGTGCAATTCCCAACAAGATGCTTGCTGAAGAACGAATTTCCTTGCTCCTTTAGGAAGTTGTATCCCAGCCCATCCAAGACGATGAAGACTACATTTTTTTTACTCGAAATAAGTTCACTCTCAATAAATGGGAGTGGTTTATGATGAATTGAATTATTCCCCATTGCCTGTGTGACGCTGCTGACAAGATTGATAATACTGCCATTTTCATAGTTTGGGTGGATCATTAATACCTTTCTGCAAGAATTCCAATTAGGAAGAAATCTGCTTATAATTCATTGATATGGTTAGCCATTTTTTCGATTGCATCATGCATGATCTCGGATTTGCTCTCTGTAACCCCTTGCGCCTTGGTCGCTGTTTTTTCAAGGAAATTCATTTTCTCCAGGATCATCTCATAGCCAAAATATTCTTTTGCAAAAGCATGATCGGACAATTTTGAAGGATAGGCATTGTATAGAGTTTCCTGCGCCTTTTCCTTTTGTCCTGCCATGATGAAAAGAGCGATGTTTTTATTGAGCAGTTCGTTTAAATTGTCTCCGATGAATTTTCTCATCTGCTTTTGAATTTTTCCTATATAAACGGAAGCTCCCAATATTACAGTATCATAATTAGAAATATCAGGATTTTCGACATTTTTTAAATTTATGATATCGGTTTCTGTATTAAGTTTTTCTTTTAACGATAGTGCTGCTTTTTCCGCGCTGCCATGTTTTGTTGTAAAAAGGATACAATTTTTCATGAATACCTCGCTCTATAATTTTCCGACAGAAGCAATATATACAACCATTTCGTTCTCACCGTCAACTTTTAGAAGTTCATTTGATTTTACCTGTGCATAAGCAGCGATTCCACATGCTCCTAAACTCAGAGCTTCAGCAGAAAGATAAAGATTCTGGCATACATGCCCTGCATCGAGAAGGATGAGCTTGGCTGCCATAAATGCGTATCGCCATTCGCAGCGATAGGGGATAGCTGTCCAGAAAAAGACAACTGAGCTGTCACGAACAAAATCCTGTTCCATGCAAGCATCAACTATTTTTTGAGGAAGATCATCGGCAGTATGCAGGAATTCGAGCTGGTGTTCCAGTGGGCAGTAGCGATAAATGCCCTGCTCCAATCCTTCTACATGAAGTACAGCGAGATAGGTTTCAAAAGCATGACGGGCACCGGCGGATGGGACAGTTCGCAAGCTTATTTTGTTGCCAGTTCTATCAAAGATTTTCTTCACTCCCTGAGTACACCAGAGTAAAAATGAAAGGTGCTCTAAATCTATGGCTTCGGCAGTATATTTTCTTCGTGAGCGGCGTTGATTAATGATATCAAAAAAGTCTTTTCCAGGATTCACAAGATCTTCTGGAACTGGGAGATCAATGAGTTTGTCGGGATTTGTAATTGGCTTTTCCAAAGGAGGTTGGGGAAGTTTTTTCTGCTGATCTGTTTGAAAATTCTGCATTGAGTTGAGATCACAATTGAGAAAGAAACGTTGATCTTCATAGATTTTCATTATGTGCTCCTCTTGCTTTTGCAGAGAGGTTTTTATCGACAGTTTGCTGTGTCAAGTTTCTTGGATGGAGCAGTTCTATTCCCCCACACGACAAGAATATTCAATAGCACACAGATACACACAGATAAAAAAGATTTTCGCAGA
>JACNJG010000074.1 GCA_014382685.1 Candidatus Cloacimonadota bacterium | reverse complement strand
AAAAGGAATACTTTGTAAAAATCTTCGTTTTTTTCAGTCAAGTTTTACTCAACATTAAGAATTTTACTCTACATCACAACTAAACCAAAACCGCTTACCATTCTCAATCCATACTTTACTCTGTTATTGTTTAATATAATTACCAATACTTAACTTGATCCACTTATCAGCAAAATAACCATAATGGCTTTCTATAATCTTTTCCGTGAGATTGCATAATGAAGTTACACCAAATATTTGCAATGTTTTACCGTCCGAGCTTGACGGGATCTGATAGAAATAATCGCTGCCGTTCACCCTTTCATAAAAATCAGTATAATATTTCCCATTTGGTGACAGGAAATCAATGATCTCTTTTGCTTTTTTAGAATCGATCTTTCCATATTCGGTGAGCAGTATTTTATTCAATGCGTCGTAACGCCATTGGGTATCATCCATATGTTCAGCAGACATCATGATCGTCCACGGCGCCATAGAACACAGACGCATCGATGGATTCATGTACATATTTGAAGCGAGGACAAGATCGGGTTTTTGTTCTCTTTGGGGAGCGAAATAATATCCTTTTGGTACTCCCGGTTCCTTGAAAGTCGAATCTATAAAGCCAGTTCTGTCCAGAAAATCTTCAAGATGGTATGGCTTCTGATATTTAGTAAAAAGTCCGGTATTGAAATAGAAAAAAGTGTCGGGATATTCATAATTATCCCATCTGATCTTAAGTCCCATTTCCAGAGGAAGAGTGTCATACTTCGTTAGAAATTCCTGTGAAGGAAGCAGTCCTTGATCTATAAGTTCCTTAGAAGGAAAATCGAGAAAATTTATGCTGTCAGCAGCAACTCCAGCTTCAACGATCGCTCCTCTTCCAGACTCAGCGTCTGCAAGGGGATAGAGCCATGGCACACCACGAGGAGCATGTATAAGGACTCTGAGAGCTTTCTCAATATCTGAACCGTAATGGGCAGTATGCCTTACGAGCAGGAGTGAATTCAAGCCCGGCTGACGAGCGTTGAGATTTCCAGCGGGGACCATGTCAACTCCCATTGCGAATCCGTTGGTGTTCATTGCTGTGATCGAACCAACAAAGCCCGGTGCAGTCACGGATATGAGCGGAATTCTTCTTGGCAAATCAGGTAACGGGTCTGGAACATAGATGATCATGCAGGCAATATTCTGGAATACACCCGCTGCGGGAAACATAAAATCTCTTCCGAAATAATGCTTCCCATCGACTGTCGCATTTTTGGTTGCAGAAAAAGCATTGCAGAAAATCGGTGTTCTAAGATTTGCTCCTTTGATACCCGGAATTCCTCTCCACACTCCATCAATATTATATATTTGAGCGAGAAGAAAATCAATTCCAACGTTCAGCGTGAATAATTTTTCAAATGTTACCTTTGTGTCTGGATTGACATACTGACAACCTGCAACGATACCCACCATCTCATTCATAAGCTCCTGTGGGATGCATCGACTGATGATCTTATCATTTTGCTGCAGGAAATCTGCCATTAATTTTCCAAGGAGACTTTTATAGGGCTTCACAGAACCGGGACGTAGAAACGCTTCGATAATTCCATCGAGAAATTGCGTGCACATCAACTCTATTTCTTCATGTGCAAGCTGTCCGAACATATACCCCATCTGGTATCCGGTTCCTTCTAAATAATACACAACTTTCGGCTCTTTTGTTTCATAATTAACCGCAGTAGTGCTTTTTACTTTTATTCCTCTTTTTCCCTGGAACGTTATAACACTATCAATGACAAAACCATCTTGCTCAAAGGCAGTTGTAAGTTCAAAAGTGGATAGTTTCGGAAGCGGAACACATACTTTTGATTTTTCAGCAAGGATCGTTGCCTTCTTAACTCTGGAAAACTGCGTACATGCAGCAAGTAATAAAACAATCAGGACTATAAACAATAGGTTTTTTTTCATTTGTTTTTTCCTTATTTTAATAAAAAATATGCAATTCCTGAAACGATCACTTGTATGGTCAAATTATCAAAACCGTGGGTGCTTACTGCTTCAATGAGCATGCCTCCCAATCCGCAGGCAAATCCTACAGAGAGGGATGCCCAAAAGCCATATGAACTCAATAATAGAGCAAGAAAAGCAGCAATAAAACCAACGATCAATACTCCAAGCGATCCCTCGATACTTCGTGTAACTTTCACTCCAAAAACTGATGGAACTTTGTATTCATGTTTTCCCCATTTAGCACCGATCGGCTCCCCTACCGCATCTCCACATCCGCACACAAAATATCCAATGAAGGCAAAGGGATAGAACAGCACATTTGCAAGCACTCCGCCGAGAGCAGTCGTAGCAAGTGGAAGTACAATGAAAGCACTCCTTTTGGGAGCATCTTTTGGACGAGCAAGTGCTTCATAAAATGGAAAATTATCTCCTTTAAAAACTGCGAACAATACGAATAAAACTACAATTATTCCAAACAGAACAACGCCGGACAGACCCACAAATACCTGCAAAGCTCCTGCCATCATAAATATCATGAAGTGAAATACTTTTCTTGTGTATGCAGTTTTGAGATTTTTCCTAACTTTCAAATAGCTCGCAATCCACGAACACAACCAGGTATAAATAATTAAGATTGGAGTAAATAGCAAAATGATTTTAAAAGAGGGAATTGCCCGATAAATAAAATCGCCGATATTCTTTACAATTCCTGAAATCAGTGAATTTTCCCGATATGGAATGTCAGCTTTCCCAACCAATGAATATGCAGAATCGGCATGACTAAGCACAGGTATAATCATCAAAAGGATTGACAACACAAAAACAAATCGGAATTTATATACGTTATTTTGAAAAATTCTATTATTTTTTAAATACATTGAATCCTTTTAATTTTTACTTTGATATGTGCTACATATATTTAACCTGTGCATTGTCAATATTATTGAATATTTAAAGAAGCAAAATTATTGACATAATGTTTTAATTTTAAACATAAAGCCCACGGAGGACATATGAAAAAGTATGTTTTACTTGTATTATTTGTGATCTGCATGGTTTCATGCAGCAATTATTATGTGACGCGAAAACCTAAAGCACTCATTGGTTCTTGGGAAAGAACTGTAAAACAAAATAAGACTGAATTCACAGCTAGACTTACTTTCAACGAAGATCTGACCTTTTCTTTTGTAGTTAAAGATCCGAATGTGGGTCATATTAATACTCATGGCGACGTAAGTATCATGTCCAAAAAAATCGCATTTCTTAGTGATATCCAATGCAATAGTGCCGGCATTTATAAGTACTATATTGAATATAACAAAACATTGATTTTAAAGCTGGAAAATGATATGTGTAAGAGCAGGAAAAACGTTATAGATGGTGTCTGGACAAGGGTGAAATAAAGATGAAAATCGCTTTTAGCAGAAAATGCCCATGCTGTGGAAATGGAAATCGGCATCGTGACCACAGGACTTGGTTCATGAGAATTATTGGCATAAAAAAATTATATTTGTGCACTAAATGCCGAATTCGTTATGTCATTCTTTTTGGAGGTTTGGGAATCGGTTTGGGAAGGTGTCCAAAGGGCTCAAAATATTGGAAGTTAAATAGTTAAGGAGATATCGTGGCTATATTATTTAAAACATCGAAGATGATCGAGATGCAGATCGATGATTTTTTGAATTTCATCAGCGAGGCAAGCATTCTATTCAAAAAAGGATTGGAGAATTATCTCAATGATAATACCTCTGAATTTGAAAAGCGACTGAACGCTGTTTCCGAGCATGAAAGGAAAGCTGATGAACTACGCTTGAATATTGAAAAACAATTATACATGTATACGCTCATACCGGAAAGCAGAGGCGACGTTCTTGCCATACTTGAGAATACAGATCGAGTTATTGATAATACCAAAGAAGCGTTACAGGTTTTTGCAATAGAGAGCCCGGAGATTCCCGAAAAATTCGATGCACTTTTCCTTGAGCTTGCAGATTCTTCTATCGAAGCAGTGGAAAGTCTAATTCAAAGTGTTCGTGCTTTTTTTAAAGATATTTCATCGGTAAATGACCATATTCATAAAGTGAAATTTTATGAGAGAGAAGCTGATAAAATTGCCATGTCACTCAAAAATGAGATTTTTCATGCAGATATTCCACTCAGCCATAAGATGCATTTAAGATTTTGTGCTCAGCAGATAGAAAAAATATCGGATTCTGCTGAGGATATGAGCGAGCGATTGGCTATCTATACTATTAAAAGACAAATCTAACAGATGATCTATCTCCTTCTTTCAAGCGGGTTGTTCTTGGGCTGGTCTCTTGGTGCAAATGACGCAGCTAATGTGTTTGGAACTGCGGTAGGAACAAAGATGATCAAGTTCCGAACTGCAGCTTTGATCGCAGCCATTTTTGTCATACTTGGTGCGGTAATCGAAGGATCAGGAGCAAGTGGCACACTTGGAAAACTCGGCTCCATCAACACAATGCCCGGTGCTTTTACTGTTGCACTGGCTGCCGCACTCACTGTCGCTTTTATGACAAAGCTCAAACTTCCTGTTTCTACTTCTCAGGCAATAGTCGGTGCAATTATCGGTTGGAATATGTTCAGCGGCTCACTTACCGATATGACCTCTCTAACAAAGATCGTCGTTACCTGGATCTTATGCCCTGTCCTCTCAGCACTTATAGCGATTGTATTGTATAGATTCTTCAAATTTTTTCTTGCGAAAGCAAGGATTCATCTTCTTGATCTTGATGCCTACACGAGAATAGGACTTATCATTGCTTGTGCCTTTGGGTCATACAGTCTCGGAGCAAACAATATCGGAAACGTAATGGGAGTATTCACTTTTTCTTCGCCTTTTCATGACATAAATGTATATAATTTATTCACAATTTCGGGTAATCAAATACTTTTTCTCTTTGGTGGAGTTGCGATCGCAATTGGCATTTTTACTTATTCCCAGAAAGTCATCAAAACAGTTGGGAAATCACTCTTCAAATTGTCGCCTGTCACAGCATTCATAGTTGTGCTTTCCCAGTCGATCGTTCTGTATCTTTTTGCATCAACTGAAATCCGTAATGTATTTATGTCACTTGGATTACCAAAGTATCCTCTTGTACCTGTTTCAAGCTCTCAGGCAGTTATTGGAGCAATTCTCGGAATCGCTATTGCAAAGGGTGGACGCAATATTCAGTTTAATGTTTTGGGACGAATATCTTCCGGTTGGATCACAACTCCTATCATTGCAGGTATAATATCATTCGTCGCCTTATTCTTTGTGCAAAATGTCTTTGATCAGCATGTTTATCATAACATTTCTTATTCCTTTTCGCATAAAGTTATTCAAAAATTGGAAAAAGAACAGTTCCCTTTAGAGAAAATCGTATGTTTTGAGGGAACTCGTTTCTCGACAGGTCTTCGCCTTCAGCAAGCTCTCAATAAAATAAAAGATCTTTCAAGGGATGAGAAAAGAATGATCTATTCTTTTACTGAGATTGATAGTTTTTATGTGGATCCTGTATATTTTAAGGAAATAGAATCGGAAAAAATACTTACCCATGGACAACTCAAATCTCTTGAAACTCTTTCTAAACAGTCATTTTCTCATGAGTGGGAATTCCAGGATGAGCTCATCTCCATCTCCACAGATTGGAAGTATCGAACTGAAAAGCAAATGAACTACCTCTCATACAATAAACATCTTAAAAAGCAATATAATTTTATATTTCATTTTTTCAGAAAATACTAAACTCATTAATAAGGAGGAATATGCATAAAAAAACTGTCTCTGATATTGATGTAAATGGCAAGAAAGTCCTTGTCAGAGTGGATTTCAATGTCCCTCTCGATGAACATCAAAATATCACTGATGATACAAGAATAAATGCTGCGTTGCCTACGATCAACTATCTGTTGAACCATAATGCAGCAGTTATTTTGATGTCTCATTTAGGGCGCCCAAAGGGTGAAGTAAAATCCTCTTTCAGTCTCGAACCTGTCGCCAAACGATTGGAAAAAATCACAGGCAAAAAGGTTTACTTTGTTCACGATTGTATTGGCGACGAGGTAAAGCAAGCTGCAAAAAACTTGAAACCCGGTGAGATTCTTCTCCTTGAGAACACACGTTTTCATCCTGAAGAGAAGAAAAATAACCCGGAATTCGCAAAGGAACTTGCTTCTCTTGCAGATGTTTTTGTCAATGATGCTTTCGGTACAGCACATCGGGCACATGCATCCAATGTAGGCGTGACGGAATATCTTCCATCTGTTGTGGGATTTCTAATTGAAAAGGAAATCGAGTATCTTAATAAAGCTCTCCATAATCCGGAAAAGCCATACACTGCAATACTCGGCGGCGTAAAAGTTTCTGATAAAATCGACCTCATCGAACAGCTTCTTGAGAAGGCGGACTCCATTCTTATCGGTGGAGCGATGATGTTTACTTTTCTTAAAGCACTGGGACATTCTGTAGGCAAATCTCTTGTTGAAGATGATAAGATCCCTGCTGCTTTGGAAATTATGGAAAAAGCAGAAAAAAAGGGCGTAAATCTTTTACTGCCGGAAGATACTGTTGTCGCCAAAGAGATGGAGGAAGACACCGAATCCTATACTGTGCCGATCGATGCAATTCCCGATGACATGATCGGACTTGACATTGGCGTTCGTACTGTAAGGAAATATGCTGAGATCATCAAACAATCAAAAACAGTAATTTGGAATGGTCCAATGGGTATGTTTGAAATAAGCAGCTTTTCTCATGGGACAAAGGGTATCGCACGGGCTGTTGCAGCATGTTCAGGAATTACTATTATTGGCGGTGGTGATTCGGCAGCAGCAATCGAAAAGTTTGGATTTGCCGATAAAGTATCACACATTTCAACTGGTGGTGGCGCTTCACTGGAATATCTTTCAGGTAAAGAATTACCAGGTATTGCGGTTATTCCAGATAAATAAAAAAAGGACACTTTTCAGTGTCCTTCAAAACTTGGTTTTTTACTCACTTACTATTATTCGCGATTTTGCGGATAGTATAGAGTATTACGCATCTAATTTTTCGTTTTTCTTTTTATCATCTCCATCAATGCCAATCCTGCTAAGGATCCGATAAGATAATAGGGAAAATCACTCCAAGCAAAGGAATTGCCAATAACTGTTCTTACAAGAAAGTTCTCTCTCAGTATTTCAAGAAATTCCGGTTTCCAAAGCTGAGTAAATTCCAATGCACAAGTGATTAGAAATACTGCTGTTGCTATTAATACGGGTTTTAATTTAGTGTAGATTAAGAAAATTAGTAAGCACCAAAATATCTCATAAAATACACCACCGAGAGAATTGTTCACCCATGCAGAACCGCTTCCAGTATAAAATTTTGTAAAAAAACCTAATGGGGTAATTATGAGGAGTACAATGAGAGTAAAGAGTGTTCTCTTATTCAATAACTCATCCCTTAGTCCCTTCTCTTCCCGAGAGAAGGGAAACTCGTTTTCATGAAATATACCATTAATATTATTGTTGTGATAAAGAAAATTCAGTTTCAGATGATAAACTGATTTCCAATCTCTTAATTACTTGTGACATCGATCCCATTACTTCTTCGTTGCTAAATCTAATAACCTTCATTCCCAGTTGATTAATTATCTCAGTTCTTAATTTATCATAATCCTTTTGAGTTTCATGTATTCCACCGTCAATTTCAACGACTAATTTGCTTTCATGACAATAAAGATCAGCTATAAAATATCTTGTCTTGTTAAAATAAATAAATTCAATTGGATACTGTCTGTAGAATTCGTTATTACATTTTTTC
>JACNJG010000114.1 GCA_014382685.1 Candidatus Cloacimonadota bacterium | reverse complement strand
ATGTATAAAGTGAAATTCTTGACACTGGAAGAACCCGAAAAAAAAGAGAGATACATCCTCATTTGTTAGGATGATTTTTTTTAGGAGGATACATGTCCATATCGGTTGCTCCCGATGGAACTGAATATTCTTTTCCAACTCAGGAAGAGGACAAGAAGGAATTCGAAATCCTGAAAACTCTTTCAGAAGAAGAAAGAAAAAATGGTAGAAAAATCGTTGTAGTGCAGGGAATGGGATTCGTTGGCTCTGTTATGGCAGCAGTTGTCGCAGATGCTGAAGATGAGAATGGAGAGTCATTGTATTTTGTACACGGCAATGACCTTGTTTCACGTCGGTCGTATTGGAAAATCCCTGTTATAAATAGTGGCAAACCGCCAGTGAATGCAGATGATCCGGAAATCCCGGAAATTTTTCCTCGTTGTGTAAAGGACACATCAAGCAGCTTAAAAAGAAAATAAAAAAATAATTTTCGGATAAAACAATGGCAGATTCTCATCGAATAAAAAAACATCCTATTCTTGAAGTAAAAGATGGAAAGGCAATTCCATTTTATTGGAACGATCAAAAGCTGTATGCTCAGGAAGGTGAAATGATCTCTTCTGCATTGTTTGCTTATGGGATACACGTTTTTGGTCATCATGTGAAAGATAACAGCCCGCAAGGCATTTTCTGCGCAAATGGTCAATGTGCTCAGTGCACAGTGATCGCAAACGGAATTCCTGTGAAATCCTGCATGATACCTGTGGCAGAAAACATGATAGTTCAAAGCTGTGATGGACTTCCTGAATTGCCGGAAGTACAAGAAAATCCTTCTTTTGATCCAATAGAGGAATATGAAACCGATGTTCTTATAATTGGTGGAGGCCCCTCAGGATTATCTGCTGCGATTGAACTTTCCAAACATGATGTACCGCTCATCTTGGTTGATGATAAATCGGAGTTAGGCGGAAAACTTGTACTTCAAACTCACAAATTTTTTGGCTCGATCAAAGACTGTTACGCAGGAACAAGAGGAATTGATATTGCCAAAATTTTATCTGACGAACTTCAGAAATATGATACTGCCACTGTTTGGAAAAATAGTACTGCATTATTTGTTTTCAGCGATAAAAAAGTAGGAATTCTTAAAGACAATACATACCTTCTGATCAAACCCAAAATTTTATTGAATGCTGCTGGAGCGAGAGAAAAAATGCTGGTTTTCCCAGGTAACACACTACCGGGTGTGTATGGAGCAGGAGCATTTCAAACTCTTGTAAATCGTGATATGGTCATTCCATCCGAGAGAATATTCATTATTGGTGGAGGGAATGTTGGACTGATTGCCGGTTATCATGCATTGCAGGCAGGAATTCAAGTAGTAGGACTTGCAGAAGCCCTTCCCGAGTGCGGGGGATACAAAGTTCATAAAGATAAGCTGCACCGTCTGGGAGTGCCGATATACACCTCTCATACAATTCTTTCTGCGAATGGAAAAGATGATGTTAAATCTATTACCATTACCGAGATCGACCAACACTTCAGTCCCATTTCAGGCACTGAAAAAACCATTAGCTGCGACACGATCCTCATCGCAGTAGGACTCAATCCTATTGATGAATTCCATCAAGAAGCCGAAGAAGCGGGTATGGAAGTTTTCTCCACCGGTGATGCTGATGAGATCGCAGAAGCTTCTTCAGCGATGTTTAACGGGAAAATAACCGGCATCAAAATTGCAAAAGCCCTGAATATATCCTCAGAGAAAATTCCAGAGGAGTGGAGCAAGAAAGCTGAAGTCCTGAAGAGTCCACCTCAAAGAACTTTACCATATAAACTTCCAAAATCAGAGCAAGGTGTATTTCCGGTATTTCATTGTGTTCAGGAAATTCCGTGCAATCCCTGCACATCTGTTTGTCCGCTTGACCAGATAAAGATTGAAGATGACTCTTTACTCGGACTTCCATTTTTCGAGGGCAAATGTACAGGTTGTATGCAATGCCTTACTGTATGCCCCGCACTGGCGATCACGCTGGTGGATTATAGGAAGGACTCACATTTTCCGACTGTTTCGATTCCTTATGAAGTTGGGAATCATCCAATAGAATCCGGGCAACAAATTCATGTTGTTGATATCGATGGTGACCTCCTCGATATACTCTACGTGGTTAATGTCCGCGATACAAAAACGAAAACCCAGATCATACAGGTAAAAGCTCATTCACATGTTGCAAAAAAGATTGCAGGTCTTCGTATTCAGGAACCTGCTGTTTCAAAAATTCTGGAAAATCCGCTGCTTGATACTATTGATGACAGTGTCATCGTATGCCGATGCGAACGGGTGACAGCCGGCGAGATCCGCAAGTGGATACGAAAGGGCGTCACTGATATGAATCAGCTCAAGCAGCTTACCCGAGCCGGTATGGGCGCATGTGGCGGAAAGACCTGCGAATCACTTATTTTGAGAATGTATAAAGAAGAAGGATATGCTTTGCAAGATATTACCTTAAACACACGTCGTCCTTTATATATAGAAGTACCACTGGAAATACTTTCTTTGATGAAAGAGAAGTAGGACATTATGAATAAGAATTTTGATATCATTATTATAGGCGCTGGCTCTGTAGGAGTTCCGATCGCTTTATATCTTGCTGAAGAGAAATTTTCTGTTTTGGTCATCGAAAGTCTTGCCTCACCGGGACAGGGGCAGAACAAAAAAGCAATTGGCGGTATTCGTGCAACTCATTCTGATAAAGCAAAGATACATATTTCTTTGGAAGCAATAGATGTATTCTCTACCTGGAAGGAAAAATATGGCGACGATATCGAATGGCGGTCCAACGGCTACTCCTTTCCTGCATATACTGATGAGTACGAGAAAATGCTCAAGGATCTTTTGAAGATTCAAAAAAGTTATGGATTGAACATTGATTGGATTTCGGATGAAGAATTCCTTAAAATAGCTCCGGGAGTTAATCCGGACGGTTTGAGAGGTTCGACTTTCTCTCCTGAGGACGGTAGTGCATCTCCTTATCTTGCACTTAATTATTTTTATTTTAAATGTATGGAATACGGTGCATCCTATATTTTCAATGAGGAAGTGACCGGGATTCAAAAAAAGAGCAACGAATTTGTAATTCACACGAATAAAGGAAATTCCTTTTCAGCACAAAATGTCATAAATGCAGCTGGTAATAATGCAAAACAAATAGGAGACTTGGTGGGACTGGATTTACCTGTGATGCCTGATAGTCATGAGGGAGGTATAACTGATGCAGTTCAACATTTTTTTGACCCAATGATCGTTGACCTCCGACCTGCTGAGAATTCTAAGAATTACTATTTCTATCAGCGACCTGAAGGACAGGTTATTTTCTGCATAACTCCAGAGCCCCCAATTGTCGGCACAGACAGCAGGGCGACATCTATTTTTCTTCCTCAAGTAGCCCGGAGAATGCTGGAGCTCTTTCCTCGTTTGAAGAATTTGAAAGTACGCAGAACCTGGCGTGGACAATATCCTGCAACACCTGATGGTTTTCCCATACTTGGAGAGACCGAACTGGATGGCTTTTACCTCGCTGTTGGCATGGGCGGACAAGGGTTTATGCTTGGTCCTGGAATTGGCAAATTGTTTGCCCGTTTATTCTCAAATTCCCTTTCAGATGACGACATGGATAATTTGGAATCTTTGAGTTTATACAGGAATTTTGGGTCTGAAGAAAAGTTCAAATAATTCAATTTTTTATTGCAAATTTAATGCCCAAAATCCTTTGAGCAAATGAGGGTTTTTCTCCTAAGTTACTGCTATATAAGAAGTTCTATTTCGACGAGAGAAAAATTTATTATGCACCTCACGCAAATTTAGCAAAAATTCATAACTTACACAATAGAAGCCAATTAACAGGTTTGGGTTGATGAAAACGCGAGTTATCCACAAGTTGTGCACAGGAAAATCAGCGGATAACAGCCAGTTTAATTGTCGCTATCGTGTCACCTGCTTTGAGAAGACAAAAATAGATACCTGAAGAGACATTTTCAGGAGTATAATTCACCTCGATCTTTTGTTCTGTAGTGTCATAAATTGTAATCTTATCAACTAACTCACCTGCAAGGTTATAAATATAAATTGCAGCATCGGTCATATCCTCATTTGAGATGAGAAATTTCCCAGTATTATCCTCATTTACATTAAAGGGATTTGGATAATACTTGAATATGTTATCATCAGATACAAAATGTGAGGTTGTATCAGAAGATGAGTTCCCGAACTCATCAGTTGCTTGTAGTTTGAATTCATATCCACCTGTTTCAAACTGGGAGGAATAACTTGTCGCATGAGTGATCGATGAATCCTGTATCTCGATGAAGCTTGTATCCGAACTGGTTTTGTAAAATAATTTATAATACAGGTCAGTAGTAGCGACAACTTTCCATGAAAAATTTACCATTTCACTTACTGACGAAACAGCAAAATCTTCTATGTACGGTGTATCTGAAAAATTACCCATATAATAGCTGAGAAATCTATCCCATTCTGTCAGATCGTTGAAATCTAAATTGTAATAAAGTTCCCAATTGAAGTAATAGTTATTAGGAGGGAAATAGACACTCATCTTCCCAAGTTCAGGATAGAGAATATCATTGTATAGTGCGCTAAATGCGATAGTCATGGAATCTACTAATGCAGCAATTTCTCCTGCAGCTGATTGCACATCCTTATTGATCAAAGAAACTTCATCAAAGAATTCCCAAATATCAATATTCTCTCCGCTGATTTGAAGACAGTTGCTACGTGCTTCATGGTAGAGATCATAATAAATAGTATCGGAATAAGTTCGTGTAAATTCGTTGAGTTTGTTTAAATAAGATGGATAACTGCTAAGATCAATAGCTGAAAATGAAATTGTTGAACCATACTGGCAGTTAGTTGTATAGGAATTAATATATCGATATACAAGTTCGTTTGAGAGTTCAATCGAAGTACACGATGGATTGTCAGCTATATAGTTAAAGAGACCATACTGAGAACAAGCAGTTCCTGATTCGGCACCATAAAAAATGCCATCTACAGGCACAGTAAATTCTGAGCCGGCGACAATATCGCAGAATTCACAAATTTCAGTGATAACCTCTGTCGTCTGCATCAGGCAAGCATCAAAAACAAGGATATTGATGGGGAACTCTATTAAAGAAATTGCTTCTTTAAGCTCACCTTCGGCGACACTCATTTTGTCACCAAAGTAATTATCATAACAAATTGATTTTACCAGATCGTCATCCTTTGTCCAGCCATTCCCATGATCCCAGATGATGAGCATTCTCTTTTGAGAGGGAGCATAATTAAATCCCCAGTTCGCAAAATCAGCAAGAGTTTGCGGATTAGCTGAGTTGATCTCACCAAGATCATCCAGAAGAATCGAACCGATCGAGTCAGGATCATTGTCATGACGTATCAAATATCTTCGGCTGGTTGTGAAATACGGTGGGTAATACAGATCATCATAGGGATCTATCTGTATGAGATATTGTACTGAATCGTTATCCTCGACTGCTTCCATTTCGTTAATGTCCACAAAGGACTGCTGGCTCAAGCTGTTATCAGCAGCCAGATAAACGAGAACAGTCCACTCGTTTTCTGCAAACAAGGGTACACTGAGGAATACTAATATTATAAAAACAAAACGGATTTTCACTATGAATTCCAAATTAGAGAGGATTTAAAGCAATAATTTTGTAAGAATTTCATGCTGATCCAACATCTCAGGTGTGTCAATATCAAGCCAGAGATCGTTCTTGATATCCAGTCCTAACATTTTTCCATCAGCACTAAGGAGATTGCATGAATCAGAAAGAGAACTCTTTCCATGCTCAATTGATCTATCAAGAATCTCGAAAAAAGAGTGATTAAATTTAAAAATACCCGTATCTATTGCATCGAATTCGGCAAGTTGTTTTCCGAATCTGTCTATTTTGTATAATGAGTTGCTCTGCTTGGTGCACTGTATTTTCATTCCATCATCGAGGTCTGGTATTTTATCGATCTTGAAATCGAGAGCAAGCAATCCTTCATCCTTTTGAATTCTTGTTTTGACTATCTGGTGAAGAATATCTGCACTGAAAAGGTGATCACTCATAAGTAGAACAAACTCCTCATTTTTCGAGATATGATCTTCTGCACATAGAACGGAGATACCATTTGATTCCTTCCAGCGGGGATTGTGGATGTATTTGATTATTAGTTCAAGACTTTTTAGATTTGAAAGATGTTTTTCCAACACCTTGTTCTGGAATCCTGTTATGACAATTATTTCTGTAATTCCGGATAAACGAATTTTATCCAGAATATCATTGATGATGGTTTTTCCGTTAATACTTAAAAGCGATTTTGGAATGCCTTGATGGTAATCCTTCAAACGACTTCCGCAGCCAGCAGCAATGATCACAGCTTTCATTGAGATCTCCAATGTTCTACCAGTGAATCTTTCTCATTGAAATTCGACAGATTTCCTTTATTCCGCTTCGGGGGCATTGTCATAATAATAATCAAGTCCCAAATGTGTGATCATTTCCTCGCCCATGATGTATCGAAGAGTGTTTTTCAGTTTTGCCAATTGAACGAATAGGTCGTGTTCGGGATAAAGAGAAGGAAGGTGCATCGGGCTCTTGAAGTAGAATGATAACCATTCCTGAATGCCAGAAAAATCGACTCTTTTTGCCAGATCGAGAAATAGAATTAAATCCAGAACGATCGGAGCAGCCAGAATGCTATCTTTGCACAAAAAATCGATCTTGACCTGCATAGGATACCCGAGCCAGCCGAATATGTCGATATTGTCCCAGCCTTCTTTATTATCTCCTCTTGGCGGATAATAATTAATTCTGACTTTATGATACAGATCACCATAAAGGTCCGGATTCATTTCAGGTTGAAGAATAGAATCCAGAACACCGAGTTTGCTTACTTCTTTTGTTTTGAAGGATTCCGGATCATCGAGAACTTCTCCATCGCGATTTCCAAGAATATTTGTTGAGAACCAGCCACTGATACCCAGAACACGGGCTCTGAATCCTGGTGCAATTATGGTTTTCATAAGTGTCTGTCCGGTTTTGAAATCTTTACCTGCGATAGGAAGATTTTGTAATTTTGCAAGTTCCCAGATAGCAGGAATGTCAACAGTCAGATTCGGAGCTCCGTTTGCAAAAGGAATTCCCATTTTTAGTGAAGCATACGCATAGATCATGCTGGGAGAGATCGCTTCGTGATTTTCTTTCAATCCTTTTTCAAAATTTGCCAGTGATTGATGGACTTCCTGTTCTTCAATATAAATTTCCGTAGAAGCACACCAGATCATGATAACATCTGTGAGATCATTTTTTTCTTTAAAATTTACAATGTCATCCATAAGCATTTCTGCGAGTTGCAGTTTATTCTCAGCATGTTTTACATTTTGTCCATCCAGTTTTTTCACATACTTTTTATCAAAAACTGCTTTCATCGGTTTGATCTTCTGAAGCTCATCTTTTACGAGTTCAATATGTTCTTTGCTGAGCACCTGCGCATTTTTTGCAGAATCATAAGCAGAATCTTCAAATATATCCCATCCAGCTATGACAAGATCCTCAATGTTCGCAAGTGGCAGTAAATCTTTTATCAATGGCGATCTATGTTCTGTCCTCTTTCCAAGACGGATAGTTCCCATTTGTGTTAAACTGCCAATCGGTTTGGAATATCCTCTTTTTATGAGTTCCAGACCGGCAATAAAGGTTGTGCCGATAGCTCCAAGTCCCGGAATCAAAACACCTAATTTTGGTGATTTTTCTTTGATTTTCATTATGT
>JACNJG010000028.1:4298-7825 GCA_014382685.1 Candidatus Cloacimonadota bacterium | reverse complement strand
GAGTCGGCAACTCCAAATAAAGGGGATTGTCATTCTGGAGCGCAGCGAAGAATCTCCCAAGAATGTTGATTCATCCTTCAGGGAGATCCTTCCCATCTTCATTTCATTACGCCGTGGCAGGCGGTCACTTCGTTCAGCCAGCTGGCTGATGACAATTCTTTTTTTATGAACAAGTTGATCCATCGGGAATCCAGTTTTTATTCATGGGGAAAATGATAAAAATACAGAATGTTTTTAAAAATATGTGAAATATCTGGATTCCCACTTTCGTGGGAATGACATTGTTTAGTTAGCTGGAAATTCTTGACACAATCCACCCCACCAAAACTTTTCTGAACTATGATAAAGGATATAGAAAAAGCCATCGGTATTATAATCATTAATTCACCGCCCTGTCGGTTCTGACAAGAATTCTGTCGAGCCGCGACGGGGCAACCTGTGGCGGTTTTTTTATATCTAAAATAAATAACATGGGGTTATACTATGTTCAAGAAGATCGATATGAAGGCAAAACCTGCCGAGTTCGAAAAGCCAATTCGTGATTACTGGAAGCAGCACAACATTCCGCAAAAAAGTGAAGATTTCCGCGAAGGCGCACCCAAATTTGTCTTTTATGAAGGACCTCCTACGGCAAACGGCATGCCCGGCATTCATCACGCAATGAGCAGAACGCTGAAGGATGTGGTTTGTCGTTATAAAACCATGCAGGGTTTTCAGGTTCGCAGGAAAGCCGGATGGGATACACATGGGCTGCCCGTTGAGATCGAAGTTCAGAAGCAACTCGGATTTTCCGTCAAAAAAGAGATCGAGGATTACGGCATCGAGAAATTCAATAAGAAATGCCGCGAGTCTGTTTTCACTTATGAAAAAGAGTGGCGGGAGATGACAAACCTGCTCGGCTACTGGCTCGATCTGGACGATCCCTACATCACACTTTCAAATGATTACATAGAAACCGTGTGGTGGATACTCAACCAATACTGGAAGAAGGATATGATCTATCTCGACAAAAAGATCGTGCCCTTCTGCCCAAGCTGTGGAACTCCTCTTTCCGACCACGAGGTGGCACAGGGTTATAAGGAAGTAGAAGATCCGTCAGTCTATATCCGCTTCAAAGTAAAAGATGAGGAAAACACCTACTTTCTTGCATGGACAACCACCCCGTGGACACTTATTTCAAATGTTGCACTCGTGGTTCATCCTGATTATGATTATGTGAAAATAAAGACAGGGGACGAATATCTCATCCTTGCAAAAGCAAGATTGGATGTGCTCAAAGAAGAATACGAAGTGGTCGAAAAATATAAAGGGAGTGACCTCGAATATAAGGAATACGAGCAACTCTTTCCTTTCATTATACCGGAAGAAAAGGCATTCTATGTGGCGCTTGGAGATTATGTAACCCTTGAAGACGGAACCGGCGTCGTGCATACAGCTCCTGCCTTTGGCGAAGAGGACTTTGCAATCGGAAAAGAGTACAACCTTCCATTTATGCGTCCGGTTAACGAAGAAGGAAAATTCACGGATGAGATCACGGGTTGGGCAGGAGAGTTCGTAAAAGATGTGGATAAGGGCATCATAAAAGATCTTAATATGAGAGGAATGCTCTATTTCCGCACCCAGATGAAGCATACCTATCCATTCTGCTGGCGCTGCGACAGTCCGCTTATCTACTTCGCGCGTAAATCGTGGTATATCAGAACAACCTCATACAACGACAAGATGATCGAGAACAACAAAAAGATAGATTGGTATCCTCCATACATTGGTGAAGGCAGATTTGGAGATTGGCTGGAAAACAATATCGACTGGGCGATCAGCAGAGACCGTTTTTGGGGCACTCCACTCAATATCTGGCTATGTGAGAATTGCAGACACCAGGATTCTCCGAGCTCAATAAAAGAGCTTCAGGAAAAGGGATCGCTTGTTGACGGCTCTCCTGTTCCGGACGATATCGAGCTGCACAGACCTTATGTTGATGATATCGTATTTACCTGTCCCGAATGTGGCGGCATAATGCGAAGAACTCCAGAAGTAATCGACTGCTGGTTTGATTCCGGCTCAATGCCCTTTGGACAGTGGCACTATCCATTTGAGAATGAGGACGTTTTTGATAAAGAACTTTTCCCGGCAGATTTCATTGCAGAAGGCATCGATCAGACACGCGGATGGTTCTATTCCATGCTGGCGATTGCAACATTCATAAAAGGAGAATCATCCTATAAGAGCTGTCTGGTGAACGAGATGGTACTGGATAAACACGGCAAAAAAATGAGCAAGTCAAAAGGAAATGCAGTTGATGTTTTCAAGATTTTGGATAAATTCGGTGCTGATGCCACGCGCTGGTACATGCTCTATGCAAGTCCTCCGTGGACACCTACCCGTTTTGATGAAGATGGTGTGCTGGAAGTAAATAATAAATTCATCGGCACGCTAAAGAACGTGGCATCCTTCTTTGCAACCTATGGCAACATTGATAATTTTGAATATGATGAATATTCTATAAATCCGAAAGATCGTCCTGAGCTTGATCGATGGATAATCTCACGCCTGAATTCAGTTATCAAAAGAGTATGTGAGTTCAACGAGAAATACGATCTAACCCGTGCTGTTCGCCTGCTGCAATCCTTTGTGATCAACGATGTGAGCAACTGGTATGTACGCCGCATTCGAAAGCGTGTGTGGGCATCCGGCATGGAGAAAGATAAAGTTGCAGCTTACATGACACTGTATGAAGTCCTGCTAACTGTCTCGAAATTGTGTGCTCCTTATGCGCCCTATATTTCTGAGGAGATTTATCAATCTCTTACTAATAAGGAAAGCGTTCATCTGGAAAACTATCCTGAGTTTGACGAAAACCTGATTCTACCGGAACTCGAGAAAGAAATGCAGTATATAATTGATATTGTATCACTTGCACGCGCTGCGAGAAACGAAGTACAGATCAAGATACGCCAGCCGCTGCGCACTCTTTATGTGCCGGAAGGGCTGAAAGATGTTGTAGAACGCATGAAATCGCTCGTCATCGAAGAGATAAATATTCATAACATAGAATTTGTAAAAGACAGAACCCGCTTCATGGATTACACTATAAAGCCGGATTACAAAGTAATGGGACCCAAATACGGCAAGCACATGTCCCATATTGCTCAGGCGCTTCAGAATATGGATGCGAATCATCTTATTGATATTCTGAATAAAGAAGATGTGTATCATCTTGATGTAGATACCAATGAGATAAAGCTGACCAAAGATTGCTTGCAGATAGAGACACAGAATAAAGATGGCTTTGTGTACGGAGAAGATGGCGAGGTGTTCGTGGCTCTCGATACCCGAATCGATGACGAACTTCTTCTTGAAGGAAATGCCAGAGAGCTGGTTAACAAAATCCAGTTCATGAGGAAAGAGCAGGATTTTGATATCATGGACAGGATCAGAATTTCTTTCTGTACAGAATCTGAAGAAATTAAAGAAGCTTTCGAGAAATATGCAAATTATATTAAGAAAGAAACGCTGGCTGTTGAAAT
>JACNJG010000028.1:0-4058 GCA_014382685.1 Candidatus Cloacimonadota bacterium | reverse complement strand
GTTCCCAAAGCCCTCTTTGGGAACGCAATATTCAGCGCCACTAAGCTGGGGCTTGGTAACGAGAATAATGTTGTTCTCTGTGGTGTAAGGATTTTATAGTTCTATCTCAATTCCCACCGGGCAGTGATCGGAGCCCATGACGTCAGGAAGAATAAAAGCATCTTTTAGATTAGGACGAATCGTCTTTGAGATCAAGAAATAATCGATCCTCCAACCCACGTTGTTTGCACGGGCATTGAACATATAACTCCACCAGGAATAATTTCCGCCATCCTTATTGAATTCCCGAAATGTATCAATAAAACCGGCATCGATCATGTGCGTGAAATCTTCGCGCTCCTCATCGGTAAAGCCCGCATTGTGATGATTGTTATTGGGATGAGCCAGATCAATTTCTTTGTGTGCAACATTCAGGTCACCGCAAAAAATAACCGGCTTATCTGCTTCCAGATTTTTCATGTATGTAAGGAAATCTTTGTCCCACACTTGCCGATATTCAAGGCGGGTGAGTCCTCTCTGAGAATTTGGCGTATATACATTCACAAGATAAAAATTTTCATATTCCAGCGTGATGACCCGTCCTTCATTATCATGCATGATGATCCCCATATCATTAAAAGCAGCAATGGGTTTATCTATTGTGAAGATCGCGGTGCCGGCATAGCCCTTTTTCTCTGCATAATTCCAATAATCATAATATTCAGAGAAATTCAATTCTACCTGTCCGGCTTGAAGTTTTATTTCCTGCAAGCAGATAATATCAGGATCTTCTTTTTGGACGAACTCATTAAATCCCTTTTTTAAGACGGCTCGAAAACCATTCACATTCCACGATAGCATCTTATAGGTTTTCAACTTTATGCACGTTCCGTTTCAAGCTTTATGATCTTTTCGCACATGAGCGCAGCACTGTAAAGAGCATACTTTTTCTTGGTTGTGCTGAGCTGAGTGTAGCAGATCACACTGTAAGTCCATTCCAAAAGTGCGATAAGATAGGGGATTATGTCCTTTTCAAAGATTGTGACCACATTTGCATACTCGCGCAGCTTACAGATCATACTGTATGCTTTTTCCACCATCGGATCACTGCCGTGATATGTGAATTTCGGAATTTCTCCAAGCGTCTCTGCCTGCAAAAGTCCCTGCTCGAACTCAAGCATTTCTTTGAGTTCTTCCTCGTTTGCAACCGAGCACATTTCAATCTTAAATATGGGCTCGAGGCGCGCAAAATCTGCAATGATATTTCTCGGCTTGGTTTCGGAAAAATCTATGATATAAATATTCTCTTTCTCGTCGAGTAAAATATTCTGCATGTTCAGATCGCCGTGTGTTACTGCTTTATACCACAGTTTTGATCTTCCTTTTCGAAGCGGATATTCGTGCTTGAGAAAGTAGAAGGGATTGATGATCTCTCTTCCCAATTCGTCGCATTGAATTATTTCTGTATCTGCAGAGATGCCCAATTCCCGCTCAAGGCATTCAAAAATATTTGGGAATAAAGTCAGAGGCGAATGCTCGATATAGGGATAAATGTGCTCCCAATGCGGCTGACCATACCAGGGCTTGAGAATGTCGGTAAAAATTCGGTCAAAGAGCGGGATGAGTTTTTCCGGGGGATATTTTTTATAATAATCCGTTAACCAAACGAGGGAGCTGTCCGGTCCGTTTATTCCCAGAAAATTATAGCGCAGTCCTCCCCAGTTCTTATGAGAGGTTGTTCCCATAATGGTCGTACTGTTATTGAGTATGAACGTTTTCACATATTTATGATATGCGTTCACTTCGTTATCATTGTTCTTTATGGAACCGATCTTTAAAACTGTGGGAAGAAGCCGGCGTCCGTCTTTATCGTAACTGGTTACGCGGAACGTTGTTGAAGTGAACCCGCCATGAAGCTGGCTGAGAATGATTTTTCCGCAGTCGGCATAGATCCTTCGAATTATTGTGTTCCATTCAGGATTGTAAGAGGTTCCTTCGGCAGTTTCGATCGTGAGCCGCTTTTCTTCTGCTGATCGTATGACAGACGGAAGAAATATCCATGTTTGAGCATTAGTGATCTCCGTCCCGGGTTTTATATGAACAACATCATTGATATATTCTGTCTTTGTGATTTGTGATACAAGCTTGTCGAGATTCTGTATCTCAGGAGAAAGCTTTTCTTCAAGAATAAATGCATTTGCATACAATTTTGAAGAGTTGGAAAGGATCTTGAAATTTTGCAGAAGGGATTTTCCATCATTTTCCCGCGATAATTTTTCGTAGTCGAAGTAAAACCCAAGTATGAGCATTTTCTTGTTCACCTCTGTTTTGCACGCATCATATTCGGGAACAGAGAGGGCTCTCTTTGTCTTGATCTTCGATGAGTGAAGCGTTTCAACATCAGCCGCACAAACAAACCCAAAAGCAGGCGGGGTTTCCTCCATCTTTGATTCAAAATATTTAGAGAAGGTTTCAAGAAGTTTTCCCAAAGTTATCGTGTCCCGAGATTCTCTTTTTATCATTACCGAAGGTTCTCCGGAAAAACTAATTGCCTGTGTGACGTATAATTGCACCTCGAGTGGTGTGTTCGTAAAAAGAAAATCCGGTCTGCAGTATCCGTCTGCAGGAGATACGCCTGCCGCGGTTGTCAGAGACACGAACAGACCCAATCCTTCCTGCGCCTGTTCGGAGGAGTTTCCGAAACCACCAATGCCCAAGGAAAGCCCGAGTTCTTTCAGATTCGTTTGAATAAGCGAGCTTTTATCAAATCTGGACGTATGAGACTTTTTTTCATTATTCCAAATGTCGATTGAACAATTTGTCTTGAGCTCGCCGGTGCAGAAGTAAGTGCATCCCTGCTCTGTGAATTCCTCTTTATGCCCATCTGCTTTTTTCAAGTGGCTGATGTGAGCAATTGCATCTTCCTGGTTTGAGGTGACAGTAAAATGTTTTGAAAGCCCGGTAAGGTGAAGAACTTTTGCGACATCACGATCCATGCCGAACAGAATGAGCTTGCCTCCTTTATTTCGCAGCTCTTTTTCTTTTCGTAGAAGTGCCCGGATTCCTGCACTGGACATATAGTCAACATTCTGAAAATCAACTATCCAGTGAAGACAGTCAGGATGGAGTTTGTTGGTTTTTTTCTCAAACAGATCAGCGCCCAATCCATCAAGGCGTCCTTTCAAGATCAGGCATGGAATATCTTCGAGTAATTGAATCTTAATTTCGAACATTAGTACCCTCTTATAAAGATGAATTGCGGGTTAATTTTTTAAGATATATTTCTCAATAGATAAACGTTCCTGAGGGGTGGTCATGATAATTAGGGAAGTGTCCTTCCCGATCGTATGGGTCTCATTCGGGCTGTATATCCACCCTATCTTTGTGCGTATTGCGAGTAGAAGCGTGTTCTTAAATTGTTTTAAATTCAGGTCTTTTAGCTGTTTGCCTTCAAAGGAATCAAGAAGCGGAGTTTCTTCAATGCGGAGGTTCTTATTCGTGTCGCGAAGCATTGTATCCAGGAAAGTAACCACAGTCGGGCGGATCATTTCAGAAGCCATCCTCAGTCCGCCAATCAGTGTAGGGGAAACGACTGCATTTGCACCGGCTCTCTTCATCTTCTCTGCATTCATGTTGTTATGGCAGCTTGCCACGACCTTAATGTTCGGGTTTATTTGGCGCGCGGAAAGACTTATGATAAGATTTTTATTATCATCATCCATAGCCGCGAAGATCCCAAGAGCTTTATCAATTCCTGCTTTTTTCAATACGGTATCTTCTATAGGATCTCCTTCAATATAAACCTGTCCCGGGAAGCGTTCCTCTAAACGTGAGATATGTTCTTCATTTTGGGTAATAACCGCACTGTTTCTGCCTGTTGCATATAATTCATTTATAATGTGGAGGCCAACCTGTCCCACACCGCACACAATATAGTGGTTTTTCAGACGTTCGATCTTTTTTTCCATCTTTCTTCTCCTGAAGGTTGCTTTTAATTCCCCTTCGACCGTAAAAGCAGTAATCGTTGAAAGTACATATGTGAGAATGCCAACACCCGTAAAAGCAATTATCATAGTAAA
>JACNJG010000065.1:4331-7951 GCA_014382685.1 Candidatus Cloacimonadota bacterium | reverse complement strand
GATCAATTGCCCTTGCTTTATTGATTCTTCGGAATTAATTATCACCGGCAAGCTTCCTTCGGTTGGTTTAAAACTTGATATGGTTATTTTAAGAGCCACAAGCAAGCCAAATATTACCAATAGAATAACGACGATCGGGATTATTATTATCATAGTTTTTTTGTATTTCATTTTGATACTTTTTTTATAGTATTGGATGCTATTTCAAAATAATACTTAATTTTTTCTTTGTAATCTTCAACTCTAATCCATTCTCCTTTTTCAAAGAAGGTTAAAATTTCTTTTTCGTATTTATCTAACTGGGTCTTTTGTTCCATTTTGCCTGCCAACCCTTTTTGTGAAACGACAAAGATGATGTCAAATGAAAACTATAATTAACCAGCAATTTTTACGACCTTGATTCTCATTAATTTCTTCACTTCTTAATCTTACTCAGTGCTCTCTGCCTACCTCGGCGTAGTGTTACGGAGACTGGTGTTCTCTGTGTTCTCTGTGTTCTCTGTGGTGAATTCTTTTTTTAAACTGTAAAGCCATATTCACCCCAAGCAGGCACATAAGCATTAAAATACTACTCTTAATGCCAATAACCGGAAAAAGCACCACACCAATAATAAGTCCTCCTACCATAGAACCAAGACTATCCATAAAATAAAAAGTGCTTCCGCTTTCAATTTTTTCAATTTCATATTTGACTGCAAGTAATTTTGCAAGGATGCTTCCTTCAAGAAATGCAAAGATCAGGTTGCAGATAAGATAAATAATTGCGGGAAAAACATTTTCAAAAAACAAAAATACAAATCCTGCTAAGATTAAATTAAAAACATACAAAATATATAGCGAGAATCTCAATTTGTTTCGCAAGAGAAATCCACAGGTCAATCCGAGCATAAAGATCGTTGTGAACAGAAAGATCATGAAATAGACATTTCCGTACTGCATCTGGAAAAGATTGAGCAGCACAAGCTGCATAACAAAATTTACCAAACTGACCACAAAAACCTGCATATCAATAAGAGATCTAGAAATCCTGTTGAGTTTTGATGCACCAAAAGCAATTCCCAATATAACAAAAATGCTGAATAAAAATAAAAATACAACATTCCTTTTCATCCATTGCATTGTGCTGCTGATATTCAGATCAAGTATATTTGTCCATACTGAAATTGTGGAAAGATATGCTGCCGGATCCGCAATCGTATTGAGCTCCCCTCTGCCTTCAATTGCATTGTGTATCTGCCCTATCCTTAATGGGTTGCACTGTTCGAAAATAACCGTATCATTGAACCAGATCGATTGATAATTCTGGGCACGCTGCTGAAGTTCTTCAACATCGTTTGTGATATTACTCTCTTCACTTCCAATATAAATATTCTTTATTGAAGGAATAATGATCGAATAATGAAAAACCTTTGAAAAAGTTTTCCATACCGATGCATTGAGCTGTACAAGCTCGGGAGTCATGAAATTAGTTCCACTGCTCAAGGTAATCGCAAGGACTGCTGAGCTGCTTGAGAAATGCTTCTTTGCCAGCTCGAAAAACTGCAATGTATAAAACCTGTTCAAAAGCAATGAAGAAGGATCGGGCACATCTACGAAAATTATTTCATAGGTGTCCGAAGATGTCCTTAAATAATGAATCGGATCATCCTGAATATAGTGCACATCCGGGTGTTGAGGAGCAATAGCAATGATATTTTCATCCATTTCCAGACAGTCAATCCGCTTAATCCTTTCATACTTAGTAATTTCGGGAATATACCCTCTTAGCAATCCACCAATAAGAAGTATTTTCCGAGCTTCAGGATTTTGCAGCATCACAAAATTCACCATCTGCTGGGCATAGAGTTCATTATCAGTATGAGCAAAAAGTTCGCCGTTCCAGTAATAATTCTGCTGTGCTTGGCTCTTTGTTACATCGAGCCGTCCATACTTTGAATCTCGCGAGAGGATAAGCTCCTGCGGACTGTATTTCTCTGCATAGAATTGTTTAAATAATTTTTCTATAAAAGGGATCATGATGAGAAATATAATGAGCGGGATGATCAAATATTTTTTTCGCATCAACAAAAACAGTATAACGAGATTAACCATCCCCAATACAATTAGCATTGTGATGTGCGAGAGGATGGAGATCAAGCCGGCAAAAAGAACTCCTCCTAAAATAATGCCGATACTTTCCAGCACATATCCTTTGTGAACTGGCTCAGGAACATTTTTTATATATGAACACAGCAACGGGAAAAGCGATCCCATCACCAGACATCCGGAAGTGAGGATCAGAAGGGCAAGAAGGAAAATATTACCAAGTTCGAACATCTCACCGGAAACCACAGTAAGTAATCCTGCGAATATCCGTATGCCAAAAAATTGCAAAATCACCAAAAACGAAAGGAGGAGGAAGCCCGCTTTTATGTAGCTTTGCAATCTGTCTTTCTGCAAAAGAAATTTTCCAATAAAACTCCCAACAGCGATCATGAAAAGCCACAACGAGAGATAGATCGCATACACGATCTCGTTGCCACGAACCTCGATGAGCAACTCACGCAATAGTACTGTCTGCCCGACGAGTGAGATCATTCCAAGGGAGATAAAGAGCAGAAATTTCTTTCTCATTTTCCTACGCTCATAAATTCTCCAAAAATTTCATATCCGCAAAATTTACACTTCCCATTAATGATATTTGTTTCCTTCAAAGTATAACCGGAACGATCGATAATTTTCTTTCCACAATTCGGGCAAAAGGTGTCCTCTGCAATGTATCCCACATTCCCGATATACACATATTTCAAGCTTTCCTCGATTGCGATCTCATACGCCATTTCAAGAGTTTTGATCGGAGTAGCCGGTCGGTTGGTGAGTTTATAATTTGGAAAGAATCTCGAAAAATGCAAAGGGTATTCATCCCCAATTTTTTCACGTATCCAGACGCACATATCGCGTATCATCTCTGGCTCGTCATTTGCATCGGGTATGACAAGATTGGTTATCTCGAAATACAGTCCTTCCTCTTTGCAAATCTCGATCGTTCTTAGTACCGGTGCAAGCGAGCCGGTTGTATAGGTTGAATAAAAATCTTCGGAATACCCCTTCAGATCGATGTTAGCTGCATCGAGATATGGAATGAGTTTTCGCAGCGGTTCTTCATTGATATATCCGCAGGTGACCAATACTGTTTTCAGTCCCTGCTCATGCGCACACTTTGCAATATCATACATATATTCGTAAAAAATTGTGGGTTCTGTGTAAGTAAAGGCAATGCTCTCGCAGTCATATAATTTTGCGGTTTCAACGATCTTTTCTGGAGTAAACTCGTACGCTCGGACATCATCCGGCTTTGATTGAGAGATCGTCCAGTTCTGGCAGAAATTACATCGCAAGTTGCACCCGGCAGTTGCAAGTGAAAGTATATTTGATCCCGGATAAAAATGATAAAGCGGTTTCTTCTCAATAGGATCGATATTTATTGAAACAGGTCTGTTATATACGAGCGTGTAAAGCGTGCCGTTAATATTTTGGCGGACTCCGCACAAGCCAGTAATTCCCTCTGGTAATCTGCAATAATTCGGGCAGAGATTACATTGCACAACGCCGTTCTCGAGCTTTTCATAGAATTGTGCTTC
>JACNJG010000065.1:0-4053 GCA_014382685.1 Candidatus Cloacimonadota bacterium | reverse complement strand
TACTCTTCAAGCAACTGTACTGTCTTATTCCAGTAAAATAATACGCCACCTGGAATTTTTTTCAATTTATTAAGAAAGTTATATTTGGGGTTTTCAATCAAATAGTCTCTGGTAGATTGTTCAGAAAATCGTTCAATTGCCGACAAATCATTTTTCATTACCCTCATAGCTATTAAAGCTGCTTTTGCTGAAGCAACAATCGCTTCATCTAAAGTAAACCTTCCGTTGATTAGAAACTGATTAAGTGATTTGAAACCCTTAATAAGCTCTTTGAAATTTATATCAGCTTCGGAAGAAAGCCCAGCTCCTTTTGATGCAATAAGAAAAGCTGTATTGATGGAATCATTGAGAACATCCTCAGGTATAATTTTAAGATTCCTATATTCAATTTCAGTTTGTGCAAAATCCAGAAATGATGTCCTTACTTCAGATATATCCTGGATATGATCAAATAACACACCAATATCAAACAGTTGCTTGGCCATTTCCAACTCTTTATTTTTCCCAAAAAGAATGCCTGTTGTCGTTGGAGCAAATGCTGTAAGCTTGTCCCCTAAAATCGCTTCCTTTGATGGAACCCGAACATACATAACCGGTTCCACACTGTTAACTAGTGAACTCTTGATTGATTTGGTGAGAATTTTTGGATACTTATTTTCCTCAAATAAAATATCTAAAATTAGCCTGTCTTCTTTTCCAGTTACCTTCGAGGTGTAAAATATTTTATAATGCGCTTTGGGAATACCATAATTAAAACTTCTTCTTTCATCATATTCAAATGTATGAAAATTATCTTTTTCACAAATTAATGATAATGTGTTTTCAACTTCATCTCTTTCTACTTGCGTAACAATATCAACATCAACAGAGAATCTCCTCACTGGTTCAATAAGAAAAATGAGACTTGTGCCACCTTTAAGGATGAAATCAAGCTGAGAGGAAGCAATAGCTTCTACAAAAGCAATGGCATGGATCATTTTCTCAGCAACTGCACTATTTCTAAATTTGAGATCCCTTCTCAGTTTTGTAAGCCACTCTTTGCTAAACGACTCGACTTTAATCATTTGAATAATTCCCCAGGAAGGTCAAAATTTGCTTTCAAAAACGCTTTTAGTCTTTTATCCGTTTCTCTTCGGGATGCATAAGCAAACATCGTTGAGTAGTTAATGTGATATCTATCAATAGTATCGTTGTAAATATTTTGTAATTCCTGCCCTTGCAGCCAGTAAAATCTTTTACTATCTACATATACATCAACCAATATTTTTTCTAATTTTGGCACAACAACTTTTTTATAATTTAGAACTGGGCTGCGAGTTATATATTTTGAGATAATAACAGGCTCATTATCTTCCATAGCATAATCTTGCATAACTTGTACATCGGGTAACATATATACTTTTTTATATACTTTATCTCTCATGAAATAATAAACAGACTCGATGGTATCAGCATCGACTTCAAGAATTATGGCATGATTCATTGGCTGATGTATCATAAATCCATGTAGCCAATCGGTGCTCCAAAGACAAATAGTATCACATATTTTTTTTCTTTTTAGTAGATCATAAATTCTTTTTTGTTTATCTGTAATTGTCGGCTTGAACTCCGGTTTTGAACCCAGAATATACATTCCTCTTTTGATGGCTCTAATTATTTCTTCTTTTCTTAATTCATAAATCAACCAATCAAAAGCTGATTTTTTTAAATCAGGATCAATTTCTTTCAGCGAATTATACAAATTTTCTCTTTGTATAATCTGACCGTCTTTGAAATTATTCTTAATGTACTTAATTGCCTTTTTTGTTTTCGTTTCAAACTCCAATTTTTACCAGTAAATCGCATTTACTGGTTTATTTTAGTTTTTATCATCATACTCTAATTACCTATATATGCATTAATTAAATAATAACAATATTTTTTCATTTGCATAATTTTTTTTCTTTATTAATACCAGCTACCCGATCTTTCAAAATAATCATGGTAGGTTCCTATCTTTTTTTAATATTTCAGGAAAATATTGTTTTGTTTGTCAATAAAAGAGCTTCATCTCAAACTAATTTCACCGATTAACAACTTTCTTTATTGACAACCCACACCCCAAACTTCAGTTCTATATTCATGAAAAACAAATATCTTTCATCATTGAAATTTTAGGTGCTTATTGCTGTTCTCACGATTCTGTGGGCGATCTTCCGGGAGGGAGTATTCATTCCGCTTACCGGCATGAATCCTACCCTTGCACGAGCTGTGCTCCTGCCCCTGCAAATAGTGTATATTATTGGGCTGAGCTGGATGTATATGAAAAAGGCAAGAGAACTGTTCGGTGCATCACAAACCTGGCTGCTGGGTGCATTATGGCTTGGGCTCACGATACTATTGGAGTTTTCCTTTGGTATGCTTGTGATGAAACATTCCTTTGCCCACCTTCTTGCAGATTATAATATCCTTGCAGGCAAAACCTGGGTGCTTTTTCTTCTTGCCGTATTTGTGGCACCTTATGTTGGGTGGGGGATTGCAGGAAAAAGAAATGATTAACTTCCGGTTCAGGATAAACCTGAACCTACATCATTATCTTTAAAGATTTTCACTCGTGCCCAAAGTGCATTTGGTTACGCACTGTGCGTCAAGTAGCACCCGCCGATTAAATTTATTGGATGGCATTCTTTATCTTGCTATACATATACCCATTATAAGGAATCCAATACCAAATAAAAGTCATTATTTGGATAAAACTTAGAAAAATTTTGTCATTGTTACTTCCGTTTTTCTTTACAATTTTTAGGCATTTCTTTTTTATCCCCAAATATTTTAGGTAAAAATTTATAGATTCGGAGATAACATGAAAATATCTGAAAAAATAGAGCAATTGAAGCATAAAGAAGCTAAGATCAAGGAAATGGGTGGTAAAGCTCGCATAGAGAAGCAACACGCAAAAAACAAGCTTACTGCCCGTGAACGAATTGACCTTCTATTTGATGAAGGTACATTTCGCGAAATAAACATGTTTGTAAAACACCGTTCTACTAATTTTAATATGCCTACCACAGAAATTCCATCCGATGGTGTTATCACAGGTCATGGGCTGGTAAATGGGCGTCCTGTTTATGCATATGCTCAGGATTTTACATGCCGCGGTGGTTCTCTTGGAGAAAAACACGCAGAGAAAATTGTAAAGTTAATGGATCTTGCCATGAAAGCAGGTGTGCCGATCATTGGAATGAACGATTCCGGTGGTGCTCGCGTGGAGGAAGGTATCGATGCATTAAAAGGTTATGGAGATATTTTCTTCCGTAATTCCAGGGCTTCCGGTGTAATACCGCAGATATCTTTAATTATGGGACCAACAGCCGGCGGAGCAGTTTATTCTCCGGCAATGAAAGATTTTGTGTTCATGGTGAAAAATAGCGGTTATATGTTCATTACCGGACCAAGCGTTATCAAATCTGTTACAGGTGAGGAAACCACTTTTGAAGAACTGGGCGGTGCAATAACCAATAATACCAAAAGCGGAAATGCTCACTTTGCCTGTGAAAGTGACGAAGATGCTATCGAACAAGTGAAAGTGCTGCTGAGTTATATTCCCAATAACAATCTGGAAGATCCCCCCATCATTCCTATGGGAGATGATCCCGGCAAATTGTGTCCCGAGTTGGATACGATCATTCCGGATAATCCGAAAGCCGGTTACGACATGAGGGATGTTATTCATTCCATTCTAGACCAGGGAGAGTTTTTCGAAATTCACGAATATTTTGCCGAGAACGCAATTATAGGGCTTGGTCGCTTGAACGATAAAACTGTTGGTATCATTGCCAACCAACCACTTGTCCTGGCAGGGTGTTTGGATATCAATGCTTCTGATAAAATTGCTCGTTTCATTCGTTTCTGTGATGCCTTCAATATTCCACTTATCACTTTTGTAGATGTACCCGGATATCTACCGGGCTGTGATCAGGAATGGGGCGGAATTATTCGTCATGGAGCTAAGATCCTTTGGAGCTATTCCGAAGCTACAGTTCCCAAGCTTACGGTTACCACCAGGAAAAGTTA
>JACNJG010000023.1 GCA_014382685.1 Candidatus Cloacimonadota bacterium | reverse complement strand
ATCTTAATCGTTCTTAACTCAACCGCATTCTGCTATTAAGTCAAGTCCGACCAGGGCTTTAGGGATTGGTTACGCTTTCTGACTCTGGTTCAATGAATATTCGATGCAGGTTCGCAATTAGTTTTGAGGGAGTGATCGCTGCTTCTTCATACTCATCAAGCAGTATATCAGCAACTTCACCATGAATATAGGCGCCGACTCGAGCTGCATCATAAGGAGAAAAGCCCTGTCCGAGCAAAGATACAATAATACCGCTAAGCACATCGCCGCTTCCGCCGGTCGCCATACCGGGATTGCCTGTAATATTAAACGTAATATTTCCTTCCGGATCAGCTATGATTGAGGTACTTCCTTTAAGAAGAAGAGTTACTTTGTAATTATTCATGAACTCTTTCACATATTTGAGTGTATCGTTATTGATCTCCTCAATAGAATAACCACTCAGACGTGAAAATTCCATAAGATGAGGTGTGAATATATAGGGTTTTCCTGCAAGCTGTTTTAAGGCATATTTATCTTTCTCAAATGCATTGATAGCATCAGCATCAATAATTGTCGGTTTATTGTTCCGAGCAAGGAATTCACGTACAAATTCAGCGGTTTCTTCATTTCTGGAAATGCCCGGTCCTATTGCTACAGCATCACAGGATTCCACAAAATCAAGTACTTCATCGAGGGCATCTAAGGAAAATGTATGCTGCTTTGTTTCTGTCACTCCTCTTGTCATAACTTCAAGGAGACTGATCTCAAAAATAGTATTCAAGCTCTTTGGATGCAGAAGTGTTATCAAACCCGAACCCATTTCCAGTGCTGCTTCAGACGCCATAACTCCTGCGCCGGTCAAACCGGGTGAGCCGGCAAGAATAGCGATCTTACCATAATCACCTTTGTGAGTGTTATTCCTTCTAAGTGGGAAATAGTGCAACACATCGGGCAAGATCTCTGCACATGGAGGATTCTCCTCATAAGCAAGTTCAGGTATGCCGATATCAACGATATACATTTCTCCACAGAGATCACGTCCGGGATATAATAAATGTCCGTATTTCATATTCGCCATTGTGATAGTTACATCTGCATGAATTGCTACACTCGCAACAGTTCCTTTCTCAGCATCCAAACCGGAGGGTATGTCGATCGCTACTATGATCTCATCGAGTTCGTTAATGATTTCTATGAGATTTTTTCTGTAGCCCTTTACTTCTCCCTTGAGCCCTACACCGAAAAGTGCATCGATGATCACATCAAAATCATAGAATTGATCGACTATCTTATCGAGATCCTTTTTGCATGAAATGTATTGGATTTCACAGTGCATTTTCTGGAGAATTAAATGGTTCTTGTCTGCGAGTGTAGAAAATTTATCCCTGTCACCAACGACATAACAGCACACGTCAAATGCGTGATTATGAAGCCATCGTGCGATAACCATGCCGTCTCCGCCGTTATTGCCTGTACCGCAGATAACTGCCACAGAGTCCGTATCTTCCAGCACTTCCATTTCTATGATCTCAGCGCTTTTCTTGCCAGCATTTTCCATTAAAAGAATTGGTTCTACGCCGAATTGCTCTTGCGCAGTTTTATCAAAATATCTCATTTCTTCAGGACTTAAAATATACATTTTAACCTCATTTATTCTTTTTTGAGAGCATTATTTCTATAGTTGTGCCCTCATCCGGTTCGCTTTTTGAAATATAAATTTTGCCGTGATGGAACTCTTCAATTATTCTCTTTGTCAAGGCAAGTCCCAAACCCCAGCCGCGTTTTTTTGTAGTATAGCCGGTATCAAAGATTTGCCTCTGGGCTTTTTTAGGAATGCCACAACCTTCATCTTTGACCTGAATATAAAATTTATCTCCCTTATCATAAGTGATGATGAAAATATTTCCGGATTTATCCTTCATTGCATCGATAGCATTCTTGATCAAATTTTCAAGTGCCCACTTGATGAGGTCTGGATCAAAGCAGATGACATTATCTTCAGCATGATGAATGTAGTTCAGATTTACCTGTTTGCTTGATCGAGGAATACGTTCACGGAAATAATCAAGGGTTTCATGAATTGTTACTTCTATGTTTGCTTCTGTTATCTGTATATCCGAACCAACTTTTCCAAATCGTGAAGCGATCTTTTCGAGATGATGAATATCCATTTTCATACTCTGTATAATATCTTCCATCTGCTGAATATCTTTGCATTCTGTAGCTTTTGACTTCAGCACTTCCAGCCATCCAAGCATAGATGTGATCGGCGTCCCGAACTGGTGAGCGGTCTCTTTTGCGAGGGCTACCCAAATAGATTCCTTTTCCTGCTTTTTCATAATGAAAAGACCGGAAATTCCAACTGCAATAAAGAGGATCACTATGAAAAATTCAAAGTATGGAAGGAACTTCAATCTCTTTATTGTAGGGGATGAACTATAAAGGATCTTTGAGATCACTTCGCCTGTTTGCGGTTCTTTGAGGATGATGAAAGTCTCATTCTTCTCCATATTAAAGGCAATTTCTTTCAGTTTCTCCGAGCTTATTTCCTGATCTGATAACTTAGATTCGATATTCTTCCAGTATTTCGGGTTGTTTTGAACATCTGTAACGATGATTGGGAAATTTATCTTTTGAATAACCTCTGTAAGAATGATTTCCAGCAATTCGCTTTCAATATTGTCTTTTGTGGAAACTTCGGCAAATTGGGCATAGATTTTTGGAAATACTTCGAGCTCTTTGCGTACCTGCCGAAGAAGATTATTCGAATAGATAACAAATGAAAGTATGATAATGATGCTTCCGATAATGAAGTAGGACTTAATAAAGGTCAGATTTTTATTGCTATTCTTCATCTTTGTCCTTGGCTTTCTGCCAGTAATATTCCATCTCATCGAGGTCCGCAGAGAAAATCTTATCCTTAAGCTCGTCCTCAATGAAGTTGAAACGTTTTATAAATTTTTTTATTGTTCTGTCAAGAGCAAATTCAGGATCGATCTCAAGCCGTCGTGCCAGATTGACCAGTGCAAAAAGAATATCGCCAAGCTCATCTTTCATTTTTTCATGATTTTTTGATATATACTCTTCTTCAAATTCCTGAATTTCTTCTTTGAGCTTATCAAAAATCTGGTCAATTTCATCCCAGTCAAAGCCCACTGTAGCTGCTTTTGCCTGAATTCTTTTTGCTTTGATGAGCGCAGGAAGGGATTTGGGCAAGCCCTCCAGAATGGACTTCCTGCTATTTTTCTCTTTTCTCTTTATCTTTTCCCAATTATGCTCAACTTCTTTATGATCCTGTACGGAAATATCACCAAAAATATGAGGATGCCGCCTTTCCATTTTTTCATTTATGGAAGCGAGTATATCCTGCATTGTGAAACGATCCTCCTCCTCAGCGATCTTTGCCTGAAACACGATATGAAGCAGCAGATCACCAAGCTCTTCTTTCATGTGCGCATTATCTTTGTGATCTATTGCTTCAGAAAGCTCGTAAACTTCTTCTATCATATGTGGACGCAGACTTGCCGGTGTTTGCAGTTTATCCCAGGGACAGCCCTTTTCAGGATCCCGCAATATTTTCATTATCTGTACGAGTTTATCGAATTCTTTCATCAAATACCCCAGATTCCTAAATACCAGTTGATAAGCTCATTACCTGTCATTATGCTCACGAACATAGCGATAACGATAAATGATCCAAAAGGAATAAGAATGGTGTGTCTCACTTTTGAAAATGCATAAAGGATCATTCCGATAAGTGAGCTGAGAAATATCGTTAAAAATGTTAGCTTGAAACCCAAAGAAAAACCGATCAATGCAATAAGCTTGATATCTCCACCACCAAGTCCTTCTCGTTTTGTAATAAGCCGAAAAATAAAGGCAATGAGTATAAAGAAGCCCGCACCAAAAGCAAATCCTCGAAGCGCTGCCCAAAAGCCGAGATCGTTGAAAAATGAAAGAATAAGAGCGAGAAGCATCATCGGTAAGGTAATGATATCAGGTATGATCCTGTGGTAGAGATCAAAGAAAAAGATCAGTATGCCTGCAATGATCAAAAGGGAATATTGAAAAAAAGAAAGGGAAAAATGAAACTTTACAAAGAGCAATATGAGCAACAATGGAGTTATAATCGGTATAACAAAAACGAAGGAAGGCAATTTTGCACCGCATTTGGAGCATTTACCTTGGGAAAGAAAATATCCAATGATAGGGAGCTTGTAAAATGGTTTTATTGGTGATGAGCATTTCTCACAAATAAGCGGATGAAGGATGGATCGTCTTCTATGAAATTGCGAGATGATTTTAGTGCAAACCCATCCTATCAAGATTCCTGCAATTGTAATTATACTTATCCAGAGGATCCACATTCAAACCCTTCATCGGAAGGAATGATAAGAGGTTGGAAAACTATTGAATTCGATATGAAGTCTAAGATTTTCCGTAGGGGCATAATCGAGACTGAAGTTGGGTAATATTTTTGTATTTTCATTTGAGATCAAGGGACTGCTGGAGCCGAATTTTCCATAATTTACAAAATTTAGATCCAGTGCGAGCTTCAGCTTATCAGAAAGTGGAAGTTTGAAACTGCTGCAGAAATTGCTGAGATAATAGGCACTTTTGGTTCCGCTGTTATAGGTTGTGGAAAAACTGATGGACTGGCTCATTTTTAGATTGTTGAGCGGCAGGGAAGAGGGAAATGCAAAAAGTGAAGAAGGGGCATTTTGTGGCAGAATGAGATCCTGAGCAAGAATGATGCTCGAACTCATAAGTAAAAAAGCCATACATAACGAAATATATTTCATGTTAACTCCTAAAAATAAATATATTAACCACGAAAAGCACGAAAATGGAATTTAAGAAAAATATTTTATAAAATTTCATTTTGCTAATTTTATGAATTGTTGGGTTCATAATACAATTCTTTCAATAGTTACTTTTAGAAAAATTCTGAATGCTTCAAGGGGGAATATAAAATAAAACACACCTCTCCCGATAAATCGGGGACTCCTCTCAAGAGGAGATTTTCTCTTTATGCCATGGCGTGTCAGCCAACTGGCTGATAATACCGGTGTTCTATGTATTCTCAAGTGGTTCATAGTTATTAAAGCCCATGTAATTTTTAGTTCTCCCAAAGCCAACGCCCTTTACCTCGTTCCCAAAGCCCACTTTGGTAACGTAAAAAGAGTTTAATGATAATGCATTCCCAATCAGGGGATTGGGAATGAGGGACCGATTGGAGGATTGGGAATTCGAGTTCGAGAAATTTCTATCAAACATTATTCAATTAATTTCGTGTCTTTCGTGCCTGTCAAGGCGTAACGTAGTGAAGACTGATATTTCGTGGTTCATCATTACATTATGGATAAATTCTGTAAAGCATTCTTGGGAATGGAATTGTTTCCCGAATGTGACGCACTCCGGATATCCAGCCGATAAGACGTTCCAGACCCACACCAAATCCGCTATGAGGGACCGAGCCATATTTCCTCAAATCGAGATACCATTGGTAATCATTCATAGAGATCTTATCTTCTTCCATTCTCTTTTTCAGGATATGATAATCATCTTCTCTTTGCGAACCGCCGATGATCTCGCCAAATCCTTCGGGTGCTATAAGGTCTGAGCCCAAAGAGATTTCAGGGTCTTTTGAATCTACTTTCATGTAGAATGGCTTGATATGTTTGGGCCATTTCTCGACAAATATTGGTACATCGGAATCTTCAACAAGTGCTTCTTCTTCTCGAGCGCCCATGTCATCACCATAATGAATATCGACACCTTTTTGTTGAAGAATTTCGATCATTTGTTTATATGTAATGATCTTGAAAGCTGCATCAGCTTTGCGGAGAGCTTCGATATCGCGATCCAGTGTTTGCAGGTCAAGGAGATTGTCTTTCAATACAGATTTGATGACGAACCTTATCAATTTCTCCTGGATTTTCATATTCTCTTTGTGCTCAACATAAGCAGCTTCTGCATCCATCATCCAGAATTCGGTAAGATGTTTTCGTGTTTTTGACTTCTCTGCGCGGAACACCGGACCGAAATCATAAACTCGCCCCAGACTCATGATCCCAGCTTCAAGATAGAGCTGTCCCGATTGAGAGAGATATGCCTTTCCCTGATCGAAGTAGGGAACTTCAAAAAGCGTTGTCGTTCCTTCGCAGGCATTAGGTGTCAGAATAGGGGAATCAAATCTAAAGAAACCGTTCTTATTTAAAAAATCACAGATCGCAAAATATACGGTATGCCGGATCTTCATAAGTGCATTCTGTTTGCTGGATCGGAGCCAGAGGTGTCTGTTTGAAAGAAGAAAATCCACGCCGTGTTCTTTTTTGCCGATAGGGTAATCTTCAGAAATGTGGATTATTTCTATACCTGTCATTTGCAGTTCATATTGATCCTCAAAATTTGGATGTTTTTTAGGAATTCCAGTAATGATCACCGATGATTCGAGGGTGAGGGCTTTCACCCTTTCGAAATTTTCTTCGCCAAGCTCCGGTTTGTATGCCACTGCCTGCACCTCGCCCGTGCCATCACGAAAGATGACAAAACGCAGTTTGCTGCTGGCTTTTCTATAATTCCTGACCCAACCCTGAAGAGTAACTTCTTTTCCGATATATTTTGATAGATCTTTTACAAATATTTTCTTTGCCATAACTACATCAAATCCAAACTCTTTCTATTTTGTTCAATATTTTCTATGATTTTGTGAGCAACACGCAGTGCTTCATAGCCATCTTGAGCATTTACAATGGGGCGCGTATTGGTCTCTATCGAATTTACGAAGCTTTCGATCTCAGCTTTAAGCGGCTCTTTTTCTATAATGGGAAGCTCTTCGGTTCTAAAAAGCTCAAAAATGTTCGCATCTCGTTTTCCTGCCATTACATCCTTCATGATCTCATCTACTTGAGGGTTCTTTTGCACGACCCTTACCTTCTTATCCTGATAATCGAGTGAGATGTACATATCCTTTTGAAAGAAGCGTATCTTTCGTTCTTTTTTTAGAGAGATTCTACTTGAAGTGATATTAGCAAGAGCGCCGTTCTCAAATTCGATCTTTGCATTCGCTATATCAATGTCATTGGTGAGGATCGGCACACCAACTGCTTTTATTTCTTTTACTCGGCTTTGCACGAGGGAGAGTATTATATCAATGTCATGGATCATGATATCATACACGACCGGCACATCACTTCCGCGGGGAGTAAAAGGGGCGAGTCGGTTGGCTTCAATAAAGATTGGACGAAGTAGAATCGACGAGAGTGCCATGATTGCCGGATTGAAACGTTCGATGTGTCCGACCTGGAACTTCACACCATGTTTTTCGACTAGAGCAACGATCTTTCTGGCATCGTCAAGTGTGCTGCAGATTGGTTTTTCTACGAGCACATGCTTTCCTTGCTCAACACAGTATTTGGAATAATCATAATGTGTTTGTGTGGGGGAAGCGATGCTCAGGAGGTCGGAATTCAGAAGCAGTTCATCGAGATTGTCATACACCTGACAGCCATTTTTTTCTGCAATTTCCCGGGCTCGCTTCCTGTCTGTATCATAAATACCGACAGAATCAATATTCTCTAATTCACTATAAATCCTTGCATGGTGCTGCCCGAGATGACCCACACCGATAACGCCGGCTCTCATTTGACATCCTTTGTATTTGTATTCTTGGTTTCCTTCTTTTTGCTGTAGGAAATTCCAAGATTATAGACTGCATAAAGTATGAGAAGATATGCCACGATCCTCATTAAGATTGTTATACCCATAATGAATGGACTGAAGATTATCTCATTAAGTATGAAAATCACCGCGAAAAGTGCAAAAGCAATTCCAATAAGTAGCGGTGATTTGTTTTGGGTTTCCTTGTATGCCCATAAACCAAGTGCGAAAATAATGGAGAATAGTAAAAAATAAAAAACGGGAAGGATCGTGAAAAATATAGCTGCCATTTTTTCTCCAAATTATTTTATGAACTTAATGAAATAAATGCCGAGAGGTCAATTTGCTGTCAATTATTTTGGCTATG